>CALYBB010000022.1 GCA_944393715.1 uncultured Alphaproteobacteria bacterium | reverse complement strand
AAGTCCCGAACATCGTTTTAACAAAAGCTTACGAAAGGAGCTGCAATTACCATGAGTAAATGGGTTTATACATTTGGAAACGGCAAAGCCGAAGGCGATGCCTCTATGCGTAACCTCCTCGGCGGTAAGGGTGCCAACTTGGCTGAAATGAATACGGTCGGCCTGCCGGTGCCTCCCGGATTTACCGTTACGACGGAAGTTTGCACTTACTATTACAACAATAACAAAACTTATCCTGCCGACCTGAAAGATCAGGTAAAACAGGCAGTTGCCTATGTTGAAGGCATTATGGGCAAGAAATTTGCCGATGCAACCAACCCGTTGCTGTTTTCGGTTCGTTCGGGCGCCCGCGTTTCAATGCCGGGCATGATGGACACAGTTTTGAACCTCGGCTTGAACGACGAAACCGTTAAAGCTCTGGCTAATGCTTCCGGTTCGGAAAGATTTGCTTATGACTCCTATCGCCGCTTTTTGCAGATGTTCTCGGACGTTGTTTTGGGCGCTGATCTGGATCTGTACGAAGAAGCTCTCGAAAATATGAAAAAATCCAAAGGCTATAAATCGGATACCGATCTGACGGCCGAAGATTTGAAAGAACTGGTCAAAGAATACAAAGAAATCGGCCAGAAAATCGGCAAGGTTGTTCCGCAGGATCCGTGGGAACAGCTGTGGGCCGGTATCGGTGCCGTGTTCGGCTCCTGGATGGCTGCCCGTGCCATTACCTATCGTAAACTAAACAATATTCCGGGCGACTGGGGTACGGCGGTTAACGTTCAGACCATGGTCTTCGGTAATGCCGGCGATGACTGCGCTACCGGTGTTTGCTTCTCGCGTGATCCGGCAACCGGTGAAAATGTTTACTATGGCGAATATCTGGTTAATGCTCAAGGTGAAGATGTTGTGGCCGGTATCCGCACGCCGCAGCCGATGGCCTCTAAGGGCGACGGCACTTCGCTGGAAGAAAAATGGCCGCACCTGTACAAAGAGCTGGTTGACGTACGCAACAAGCTGGAAGAGCATTATAAAGACATGCAGGATATGGAATTTACCATCGAGCACGGCAAATTGTGGATGCTGCAGTGCCGCAATGGCAAACGCACCGCTGCCGCTGCCGTTCGTATGGCGGTTGAGATGGTTGAAGAAGGTATGCTGACCAAAGAAGAAGCGATTATGCGTGTCGGTGCCGATCAGCTGGATCAGCTGCTGCACCCGATGTTGGATCCGAAAGCTAAGAAAAACGTTATTGCCACCGGTCTGCCGGCATCTCCGGGTGCTGCGGTCGGTCGTGCCGTTTTCAATGCCGAGGATGCCGAAGCCTGGGCTGCCAAGGGTGAGAGAGTTATTCTTATCCGCAACGAAACCTCGCCGGAAGATATCGGCGGTATGCATGCCTCACAGGGTGTTATTACGGCCCGCGGCGGTATGACCTCGCATGCGGCGGTTGTTGCCCGCGGTATGGGCACACCGTGCGTTTCGGGTTCAAACGACATTACCATCAACTATGCGAACAAGACCATGACCACCAAGTCCGGTGTTGTCATTAAAGAAGGTGACTGGGTATCTTTGGACGGTGCTAAAGGTCAGATTATCGAAGGCGAAGTTCCGACGGTTAAGGCCGACACCAACAGCGGCAACTTCGGCAAACTGATGAGTTGGGTTGATGAAATCCGCGTTTTGAAGGTTCGTGCCAATGCCGAAACACCGAAAGACGCTCAGACAGCGCGCGATTTCGGCGCTCAGGGTATCGGTCTGGCCAGAACGGAACATATGTTCTTTGACGCCAACCGTATCGGCGATATGCGGGCGATGATTTTGTCCGACACGACCGAAGGCCGCCGCGCTGCTTTGGCTAAGCTGCTGCCGTATCAGAAACAGGACTTCAAAGATCTGTTTAAGATTATGGACGGTCTGCCGGTTACGGTTCGTCTGCTGGATCCGCCTTTGCACGAATTCCTGCCGCATACCGATGTGGAAATGCAGGAGTTGGCCGACAAAATGGGTATGACCCTGCAGCAGGTTAAAGACCGCTCGAATGCTTTGCACGAAGCTAACCCGATGCTGGGACACCGCGGCTGCCGTTTGGCGATTACCTATCCGGAAATTGCTGAGATGCAGACACGGGCGATTTTGGAAGCTGCTTTGGAATGTCAGAATGAGGGCATCAAAGTTATTCCGGAAATCGAGGTTCCGTTGACCGGTTCCAAGAAAGAGCTGGATATCGTTAAAGAGGTTATTGACACCACGGCCAAACAGGTATTTGCCGAAAAGGGCAAAACCATTGGCTACATCGTCGGCACCATGATTGAGTTGCCGCGTGCGGCTCTGATGGCCGAAGAAATTGCCGAAACGGCCGCTTTCTTCGGTTTTGGTACCAATGATCTGACCCAGACCACTCTGGGTATGAGCCGCGATGATACCGGCGCTATTTTGGACGAATACCGTGCCAAAGGCATCTATGTTGCCGATCCGTTTGCCTCGATTGATGTTGACGGTGTGGGCAAACTGGTTGCCAGAGCCTGCCGTAAAGGCCGTGAAACCAATGCTGACCTGCACTTGGGCGTTTGCGGTGAACACGGCGGTGATCCGAAATCGATCGAGTTCTTCCACAAGGTTGGTTTGGATTATGTTTCCTGCTCGCCGTACCGCGTACCGGTAGCTCGTCTGGCTGCGGCGCAGGCTGCGGTTAAGTTCAAGAACGAACGCGTTGTCGGCGGCAACGACTGTTGTTGCAAAAAAGCTTGCTAGTTCGTTTGAACTAATAACTTAAAATGCTAAAAAGCGTCTGATCGGATAGATTGGGCGCTTTTTGAATTTGTGTAAAAATTATAAATATTAACCAATAAATAAGAAATAGGTGTTAAATTGGCAACAATGAGAGGATTCTATCAGGAGAACTATTGATGAAAAAAGGTTTTGTAACAGCTTGCTCGGCTTTAGCTTTGGTGTTGGGCGTTAGTTCTGTGGCAGAGGCTCGTGATGGGTTTTATTTGGCAGCGCGCGGCGGTATGACCTGGAACAGCTTAAACAACAAAGATGATGACGTAACTAAGGCGGCAGTCAGCGATTTGGACAGTGTGGGAATGTATTCCGGCGCGGTCGGGTACAAATATAAATATTTTCGGGCTGAGTTAGAATATGTTGCCCGCGATGATGCCGAGGAAGATGTTATCAGTACAGGACAGCATACATCAACGGCGACGGTTTCATCAACTTCGTATATGTTGAATCTTTATGTCGATTTGATGCCTAATTATTGGATCAGTCCGTATTTCGGCGGTGGTATCGGTATGAGCGAATTAGAGTTTGTTAATGAAAAGGCCGTAGGTGGAAGTTCCGAAAAGTGGGATGAAAACAAGTTTAGCTGGCAGATCGGCGGTGGTTTGTCCATCCGTATTAACAAATGTCTGAATATTGACGGCGGTTATCGTTATTATACGTTGGGTAAGATTGAGGGAGCCGAAGTTAATGCCCACGAATGGTATGGCGGTATACGCTTTACTTTTTAAGAAAAGTTTTTGGCAGATGAAATCGGCTGTTGTGTGAAGGCAGCCGATTTTTTATTGCACATGACGTAACTATTTGTCTTTTTCTTTGCGCATTTTTTCGAGCTTTTTTAGAAGCATTTGCCGTTTTAACCGGCTGATGCGGTCAATGTATAGAATGCCGTTCAGATGGTCGATCTCGTGCTGTGCTGCTACCGCCAAAAAATCCTCGGCCAGAATTTCTTGTGCCGCGCCGTTATAATCCAGATATTTAATCCGCACGCTGGCCGGTCTCTCGACCTCGGCGCGTTGTCCCGGAACTGATAAACAGCCTTCTTCACTGATTTCTTTTTCATCCGACGCCCACACAATTTCGGGGTTGATAAAATACATCGGTTGTGGTTTTTCGCCTTCGCCGGCGATGTCAATTACTATCAGTCTTTTGGATATTCCGATTTGCGGCGCTGCCAGTCCGCAGCCGTTATCAGCATACATGGTTTCCAGCATATCATCCAACAGTTTGCGTAGTTCGTCGTCAACTTTGTCGACTTTTTCTGCTTTTTTCTTCAAAATCGGGTGCGGATATTCATAAAGTTTTAGCTGTGCCATTTTTTATCCTTCAGCGAATCGATTTAGCCACTTGATCCAACAAGGCGTTGACCATTTTGGGCTCATTTTTGCTAAAAAAGGCATAGGCCAGGTCAACATATTCCTTGACAATTACTGCGGTATCAATATTGGTGGTATAGGCCAGCTCATAAGCTGCACAAAGCAACAGTGCCCGTAGAGTGCCGTCAAAATGGTCAAATTGCCAGCCGTCTTTTAAGTAATGAGCCAAAGATTTTTCCAAAGCTTCTTTGTTTTTGTGGACTTCTTTGGTTAAATTAGAAAAGTAATCTTTATCCATTTCTTCAATTTCGACCAGATTCTCCAGAATCTCGTAGCCGTCGTTGGTTTCTTCAATGGCATAGCGACCAATATCGCCGTTGACAAAGTCTTTGATGACTTCGTCAACCGGTAATTGGCCGTATTCGACCATGTAGGTTGCCTGCACAGCCGCCAAACGTGCGGCTGATTTTTTTCTAATTTTTTCCGAAATAAATTTAGCCATCTTGACTATTCTCCTTTAGGCTTGGCCATTTGTTCCAAAGTTTCCAAAAAGTCTTCAAAATCTTTTGGTTCGCGAAAATCGCGGTAAACCGAGGCAAAACGGATATAGGCTACATGGTCAAGCGCGGCCAATGCTTCCATAACCATTTCGCCGATCTGGGTTGAGGGGATTTCCGTCTCGCCGGTGCTTTCCAGCCGCCGCTGAATTGAGTTAACGATTTTTTCGACTCGTTCGGAAGCGATTGGTCTTTTGCGCACAGCTAGATAGATTGAACGCGCCAACTTATCGCGGTCGAACATCACGCGTTCGCCGTTTTTCTTTACCACCATTAGGTCGCGCAGCTGCACGTGCTCAAAAGTGGTAAATCGTTGGCCGCATTCGGGACATTCGCGCCGCCGGCGCACCGCCGTATCGTCATCAACGTTGCGTGAATCTTTAACCTGAGTATCATTGCAGCCGCAAAAAGGGCATTTCATTTGTTTATTTTTCCTTCGGCTTTCAGGGTATCAACCACCTGATAAAGTTTTGAAGAGTATCTTGCCCCTTTTATAAGGACAATATCATTATTTTGCAAGCACTTATTTAACAAGAATTCTGCTAGGCCGTCTTTGCTCTCAAAATAATGTTTTTCTTTAGTCTCAGGGACCTGTGCCAACATATCTTTCATCTCAGGGCAAACACCGACAACTATGTCGATATTTCCGGCGGCAACCGTTTTGCCGATTTCGATATGTCGAGCTTTTGAGGTATTGCCGAGTTCGGCCATCTTGCCAAGGACGGCTATTTTTCGTCCTGTGTGCGGCATTTTGTTTAAAGTTTCGATAGCGATTTTCATTGCCTCCGGCTGACCGGAATAGCTGTCGTCAATTAAGGTGTATTCGCCGCCGGTCGGTAGCTTGAGTTTCAATTTTTCGCCGCGTCCCGGCAAAGCATTAAAGTTGGCCAGATGTGCTGCGGCTTTTGCAACATCAAGTCCCAGTGCCTTGACCAATGTCAGAGCGCACCAAGCATTGTAGTACTGGTGTTCGCCGGCGTCTGAGCCTAATTGCAGCTTGGCTGCCGGATGGGTGTTTTTGCCGAAAGTTATGACCTTAGCGCCGGCTTCCGTTGCCCGCTGCCGCAAAAGATCGGCAAAATTGGTGTCTTCGTTGATGATGGCCAAGCCGCCTTTTTTCAAGCCTTGGAAAATCTCGGCTTTAGCTTCGGCAATTCCTGTAAAATCGTCAAAAAACTCGATATGCATCGGGTAGACATTAGTGATAATTGCGGCGTCCGGCTGCACCCAGCCGGTCAGTTCCGTGATTTCGCCTTTGGCGCTCATACCCATTTCAACCACCGCATAATCAGCGTTCATATCCATATCGCACAAAGTTATAGGCACGCCGATCCGGTTGTTGTGGTTGCCGGTTGTGGCACAGACTTTGCCAAACAACGACAATGCAAATTTGATTTCTTCTTTGGTGGTGGTTTTGCCGGCGCTGCCGGTTAAACCGATAACTTTGCCCTTAAACAAGCTGCGGTTATAGGCTCCGATTGCGCCAAAAGCTGCCAGAGTGTCTTTGACTACAATTTGCCGATTCGCCGCTATGCCGGCAACAGGGTGTTCAACCAAAACCAAAGCAGCTCCTTTGTTCAGGACGTCTGCCGCAAAATCATGACCGTCAAAATTTTCGCCTTTGAGTGCGACAAATAAATCGCCCTGCCTGATCCGGCGGCTGTCGGTTGTGATGCCGCTGATCTCGACTTTAGCCAAATTGCCTTTAAATCCTACGATTTCTGCCAGTTTTTCTGCTGATATTTTTTGCATTTTAGTGCTCTTCAATAATAGTTGTTTTGAGACAGTGTACAGCAAAAGAATAAAAAATAATTAAAAATATCTTTTTTTAGACAAAAAAAACTTGCTTCTTTTTTTGAATGGGTTTATATAGTTGTCAGTTTCTGATTTTTATTATCGTAATTAAGATATAATTAGCAAAAATAGGCAGTGTGGTTTTAAATCCAGCGTTTCTTACACATTTCATAAATACTAAAAGACCACACTGCTTCTTTAATAAAGGCACTGTTTGTTATGAAGTTGCGAAGTTTGGAACAGCTGCCATTTTTGTCTTTAGGAAGCCGCCTGTCCGTGAGGATAAGCGGCTTTCGCTTTTTTAGCTCTTATTTCAGATAAATTGGGAATTTGCGGCATAATTCAACAGCTTGGGCTGTCGTTTTGGCGATTGCCTGTTCTTCTGTTTTTGTGCCTATGGCCTCAACAACATCGGCAATCATGTTGCCAATGGTTTCAAACTCTGGCTCCTTAAAACCGCGGGTGGTTCCGGCTGGTGTGCCGAGTCTGATGCCGGAGGTGGTTTGCGGCGGTTGTGGGTCAAAAGGAATGGCGTTTTTGTTGCAAGTAATATGGGCTTTATCCAACGCATCGGCTACGATGTTTCCGGTTACGTTTTTGGAGCGCAGGTCAACCAGCAATAGATGGGTGTCGGTGCCGCCGGAAATTAGGTCAAGTCCGCGGCGTTTTAAGGTTTCGCCAAGGGCTTGGGCATTTTTGACCACCTGGGAGGCATAGGTTTTGAAATCAGCACTCAGGTCTTCTTTGAAGCAGACGGCTTTGGCGGCAATAACATGCTCTAAAGGTCCGCCCTGAATCCCCGGAAAAACGGCCGAATTAATCTTTTGGGCAATATCTTTATGGTTGGTCAGGATCATGCCGCCGCGGGGGCCGCGCAGTGTTTTGTGAGTGGTGGTGGTTACTACGTCGGCCCACAAAAGCGGGTTTGGATGGACGCCGCCGGCTACCAAACCGGCAAAATGCGCCATGTCTACCATCAGGCAGGCGTTGATTTGGTCGGCGATGTTGCGGAATTTGGCAAAATCTATCTGCCGCGGATAAGCCGACCCACCGGCGATGATCAGTTTTGGATGATGTTCGGCGGCTAAACGCTCAACCTGATCATAATCGATTAGCCCTGTTTTTTTATCAACGCCATAAGAGACGGCATTAAACCATTTGCCGGAGAGCGAAACTTTGGCGCCGTGGGTCAGGTGTCCGCCGGCGTCAAGGCTCATGCCGAGGATGGTATCGCCGGGCTGCAAAAGCGCCAAATAAACAGCCGTGTTAGCTTGGCTGCCGGAATGAGGCTGGACGTTGGCAAAGCCGGCATTAAACAGTTTTTTGGCGCGTTCGATTGCCAGTTGTTCCACGTCGTCGACAAATGCACAACCGTGATAATAGCGGCGGCCGGGGTAGCCTTCGGCATATTTGTTGGTCAGAATAGAGCCTTGAGCCTGCAAAACTGCTTTTGATACGATATTTTCTGAGGCGATCAGCTCTATTTGGTCTTGCTGGCGTTTTAGTTCAGCCTGAATTAAATCATAAATTTCTTTATCTTCTGTTTGTAAATTTTCGTTAAAATCCATAGTTTTTCCTTTCTATCCTAATTCGGCAATGCGGCGGCAGTGTCTTTCGCCGTTTGAAAAAGGGGTTTTTAAAAAGATGTCGAGAAAACGGATGGCGTCGTTGTGGTTTTGCGTCCGTGCGCCAAATACGGCGATGTTGGCGTCGTTGTGTTCTCTGGCCAGAGCGGCGACAGCATCATTGTAAAGCAAGGCTGCGCGGATACCTTTGTGGCGATTGGCGGCGATGGATATGCCAATTCCGGTGCCACAGACCAAAATGCCGAAATCGGCCGCGCCGTTGGCTAATGCCGCAGCGACTTTGTCGGCAATCAGCGGGTAGTCGCACGAATCGGTTGAATGGGTTCCTAGGTCTTCAATTTGGTATCCGGAATCAAGGCAATGTTTTTTAAGGGTTTCTTTGAGTTCAAAACCGCCATGGTCGGCACCGAAAACGATTTTCATTTTGGGGGTATCCTTTCTTGTTGCAACCTCAGATATCATATAACAATTTTGTGATAAAAAAACATTTTTTTCAAAAAAAGCTATTGACTGCGGAAAATTTTTCTGTATATATAAAAGTCGCCGATTGAGAGAACGGTAATCATGATTGGCCGGTTGGCAGAGTGGCTTATGCAGAGGACTGCAAATCCTTAGACATCGGTTCAATTCCGGTACCGGCCTCCAGAATTTATCATGTTATTCCGGCTTAGCTCAGCGGTAGAGCAATCGGCTGTTAACCGATTGGTCGCCTGTTCGAATCAGGCAGCCGGAGCCAAAAAAAGAACCACCCTTTGCGGGTGGTTTTTTTGTGGTTTCACGCAGTCCTGTTGCTGTTTTTTTATAATTTGAAGATGCCTGAGCCTTGCCAAGGATGCTTGGCAAGGCGGCATGACAGTTTCGTTTCTGTCATCCTGAGCGCAGCGAAGGATCGATGAGATTCTTCGAGGCTGATGCCTCTCAGAATGACGGGAAAAAGAAATGCCTCTCAGGATGGCAGGAAAAAAAGGAGATCCTTCGCTGCGCTCAGGATGACAAGAAAGGGGCTCAGGATGACAAGAAAGGGGCTCAGGATGACAAGAAAGGGGCTCAGGATGACAAGAAAGGGGCTCAGGATGACGGGAAAGGGCGATTCGCGGCGGGAAAGACAAAAATTTTGTCAATTTAAAGATAAAACATTAAAAAATGTTTAAAAATCAAAGCGAATCTCGTTTTTGAAGCCAAAAAACATGCTTGCACCAAAGCCAGATTTATGCTATATTGAAAATGCACACATATTATCTTTGGATAACATTTTTTCTATTAGAGGTTAAAAAAAAGGGTTTCTTATTCAACAAGATAACGTTCTTGTTTTGATATGAGCTTCTATTTTCTTATATCTCTAGGTCTAAGGATTTATTTGCGTGCTTTAACGTCTACTTTCCGAACCTTTGGGTTCGACAACATAAATGGCCTTCCAGCCCCTGATTCCTAGCATGGAATCTTGTAACAAAAAATAAAAAAATAAAAAAAATATTAATAACAACCAACGCTATAGGACCCCGCCTGTAACCGTTGTGTAGCCTTGCGTCAAGCAAAGGTGTATTGGCGGGTTAAGATTATGAAAAAGTTTAATTTTATTTTCCTCATCGCCCTTATGGCGATGGTTGTAATGACCAGCTGCAGCAAAGAAGAAGCTGGTTTATTCGGACTCCCTGAAGTGCCAGAGGTAGAAAAAGAACCGGAATATTTTGATCCGGTTGATAGTCTCACGATAGACATCATCTTTGATGATGGAAGTCGTGAGAAATATCCGCACCGCTTCGGCCTCAAAGCGCAGGACTCTATCTTCGTTGAAGGTAGTTCTGCACTTATGGCTGAGGAAAAACTCTATAAGGAGGCGGATTCTATCGTCGTTTTCCCATATAATCATGGCGTGGTTAATACGCTTATGGTTGAGGGACTGACGGTTGAGTTCTCTTGGGGTGGTAAAAAATACAATCTTGAGAGCTTTTCGCCTCTCCACGTTGCCGGAAGCCATCAACAGGTCAGTGAAGAAACTTCTCCGTATAAGGAAGTTTCTGAAACGGACTATGTTTTGGTTTCGGCAGAGGGAATCGTTCTGGCTTCGGCTACTCAGGTCTTTGTCGTTGAGGAGGGATATGTTCCTCCCACGGTGGAAGGCGTTGAGTGGAGCTATAGCCATGTTGCATTTGACAAGAATGCGACGATAACGGACAACGTTATCAGTGTTTTTTGCAATAATGTTGCAAATTTTGCTGAAAAGATGTCCGATGGCGCGTTGCAAAATGAAGCGGAGATCTCCTACTCCGTTCTCAACAAATTCTCGTTGGACTTTCCAAAGTTTGATGAGAACGAGTTGAAGGAGCTCAATGGAACCACCATTGAGTTCAACAACGGAGTAGCAGTTGCCACAGGAAAAAATATTATGGCAAAGCACCTTTCGGCATCTGTCGAGAGTGAGGTTGTCTATGCTGAAAAAAACTACGCCGGTGAAATTAAACCGTGCGTGGCTGAGGCGAGGACAATCAGCTTTACGGAAGGTTCTGCCACTATTCGCTTTTATGGCGATAAGGCAGATGATTACGCTGAGCTTACTATCTCTATTGATGGTGAGCCGGTGTATGAAAAAACCGACTGGAGCTACAGCCATAAGGCTTTCCAGCGCAATGCGAGCTTTGCAAATGGCGTTATCAGCGTCATTTGCGATAACTCTGCGACTTTCGCAGAGATTTGGAGCGACGGCAGCAAGAAAAATGAGAAAACGGTAAACTATAACGTGGTTAATAAGTTTTCCGCATCTCTTCCGGAGATCGTGGTTGACGAAATTAACAGCGTGGTTGGACGTACGTTCAACTTCGCAAACGGCGTGGTTACCGTTGCGAATAAGCAAATCTCTATCCGTCATCTGACCGCAATGGTCAGTGGCAAGGTTGTTTATGGTGAAACAGATTACACAAGCAAAATCAAAGCTTGTGTCGCTGCAGCCAGAACAATTACCTTCGCTTCGGCAAATCAGGCGGTGATTCGTTTTTATGACGATGATGCAAATGATTATGCTGAGATAAAGGTTGCGGTTTCCGTTAAGGAGAACGTAACTTTGAAGGGGGTGGAGAAGAGCTTTAAGCACCTCTCTTACCGCAGCAATGCTGCGGTTAGCGGGAACAGCATCAGCATTATTTGTGACAATGAGGCAAACTTTGTAAAAGTTTACTCAGACGGTCATAAGGATGCTGCTGTGACTGTGGATTATACCGTAACCAATCGGTTTATCTACAGTATTCCCGAACTGCCGCTTTCCGCGAAAGGTCAGACCCTTTCCTTCAACGCAGGTACCGCTGTTGTTGAAGGACGTAACATAAGTGTTGATTTCTCTTCTGCAGAGAAGTCGGCCATTATGTTCGAAGGGAAGGACTATCGCGGCGAAGCTCCGAACTGCCGCGTTGCGGTAAAAACCGTCTATTTCGGCGAGAGTACCGCGGAGATTACTTTTGATGGCGGTGTAACAGCAGAAGTTCCTGTTGATTACATTGACGCAGAGGTGATTCCGGGGAATATCGTCGGCATGTGGGTGTCGGATAGCTACGATGGCAACCGCACTTACGTGAGCACGGATCTTCACATCTTAACCGAGAACAATGGCGCTTATAAGGCCTATTCTCGCAATGTGAATGGCGGTGCGTGGACGGAGACTTCTCTGTCGGCGGCTGAGGGACAAAGCGTTCTCTCCTCAGGACGGGCTATGGCATGGGCTTTGCCGCAGCAGATCGGAACCGTATCATATATCAAGGCAGACAAGTCGTCTACCGGATATGTGATCACGTACTTCCGCGCTAACGGTGAGGCTGTAAATATCATGGGCGACGCAGAGGCTGCTTTGAATGGCAAGCCTTTTGAATGCCCCGTGAAGGCCACAGGTTCGAAGGCTGACGGAGGTTTATGGAGCATTAAATATAATGGTTCCGTAAACTACTTCGTAAATAAATAATAAAGCCCCAAACTAGGTTTTGGGGCCCCTTGGAAAGAGGATTTGAGAATCAAACAAAACGGGAGCCGCGTCAGGATCTTGTGCCTTTGGGCATAGGGGAGCGCTATCAACGGTGGGGTAAAAGCTAATGCCCCGCTTCACACCTAGGTTGTGTGGAGTCATTACCCGCTTGTGTTTTGGTTTTGATTTTCAGTAAAATTCTCTTTCTCAAGGCCCTAAAACCTTAGGGATATGAAGAAATATATAAATATAATAGCTATCTTTACCGTCGCATTCGTATGTATGAGCGCAGCGACGGCGAGTGCCCAAATTTCTACTTCGTACGGACACCGCTACGAGAGTAGGAACCTCAGGTTTACTGAGGCTGAGAAAGTGCACACCGAGGTAACAGTCGGTGGGCATGCGGCCTTCGGAGGCTACAGCTCCTATGGGGCGGACCTCCAAGTAACACGCGTTTACACTCCGACAAAAGCTTTTGGCTGGCGTTGGGGTGGATTAGCCTCGATAGACAATGCCAGTGATTACGGCGCGACAAGCGACGTTCTGGCCATTCTCGGACTTAGGTTCGGGAATAAGGTCTATTTGGGGATTGACGCGCTTGCCGGTGCGGGGCAGCTCGCTTACCACGATTACTCGTGGAGGGGCGAAGCTGACTTCCATAACCGCTACAGTTCTATGTGGCGTGTTAAGGCCGGCGGCCAGATCAATTTGGGCGTTCGGTTGAGTTCGAAGGTGTCTTTGTCTCTTTATGGCAGGTACCTTCATGCGTTCAACTCATCTGACAAACGGACAATTGCCGTGTCGGATGGATGGACAGCAGAGCCAACCGAATATCATACTGACCGCTTTACCGCGGGTGTTGCTCTGTCCTTCGATATCAACCATGAGACTCGTCTCTCGGGGGATAATTGCTGGCAGGGCGGCGTTTACTCGGGATATTCTTTCTCGGGTAATGAAGGCGTTGTTCTCGGGGCTGAGTTGCTCCATTTTAAGAGGACAAACGCACGCGGTGGTGCTGTATTCGGCTTAGGTTCGTATCAGATCTTCGGAGATGATGCGTCGACCAATGCCATTTACGGACAAGCGGGTTACAGAGTGCTTCCGAAAGGCTCTAGGTCTATCGTTGAGATAGAGCTTGGAGTTAAGGCCGGTCTTGGTGAATATGCCAAGAAGACCTGCAGCAAAACTGAAGACAATAGTCTTCAGACTTATGCTGACGGGTATGCCATCGGGGCACTCATGAAGGCATACGCCGGAGTCAACTTCCATTTCGGAAGACACCAGATTAAACTGGCTGGAGACTTCGGCGGTCATTATAACTTTGGTGCTGATTTTGAAGGCAACCGAGGGTATGATGGCAAGGCTGATAACGGTTTTGGCAGCGATGCCGCAGTAACCGTTGGCTATGCCTTTTCGTTTTAATAGGAACCTTTTTCCGGAGCCCCTCAGGGCTCCGGTTTTTTGTTTTAAACCGGTTAGGGTATGAGCGGAAGACCCCTTAGCCTCAAGAGGCATGCCTCTTGAGGCGGGGTGACAGGTTTAAATGGGAGGAATGCCTTTTGAGGCGGGGTGACATTATTATGTCATTCTGAGGAGTTGTTGCGACGAAGAATCTGGGAGATTCTTCGAGGCTGACGCCTCTCAGAATGACGGGAAAAAAAAGGAGATCCTTCGCTGCGCTCAGGATGACGGGAAAGGGGCTTAGGATGACGGGAAAAAAGGTTCAGGATGACGGGAAAAAGGGTCAGGATGACGGGAAAAAGGGTCAGAATGACCGTAAGATTTAAAATGTCATTCCTCTGGAGTCTTAGGCCGAGGATTAGGAATCTTCTACTGTTTTTTGATAAGCGGAAGCCCCCTTATCCCGTCCAAGAATGCTTGGACGGGAGGGGTGACAGGTTTAAATGCCAAGGCGGCATGACATTATTGGGAGTGTGCTTGCCTAACGGAGCGACATTCTTTATTCGTTGCCAAGATAACCGTTGACCTGTGTGATAAAATACTCGTTAAAGCCTTCGGAATTGGTTACCATGTCCTGAAGCCCCTCAATCTTTTGATAGCCCTGAACCTCGCCGTCTTCAACGTCAACCATAACTACTTCCAGAGGGTTGCTCAAAGCATAGGTCTGGATAAAGCCGGCGTTGGAATCCTCACCGTAGTTGATGGTGTACAGACTGTAATTGTTCAAGAAGTTTTGGTTATAAACTTCCTCAATCATTTCAACGGCCTGCGGGCAGGTCGGGCAGGGTTGGTTGTTGAAGAAAATGTAGATGATTGATTTATCGGGGTTCTGGTTCTCGTTTTGAAAATACTGTTCCTCAACTTCGGTTTCGAGAATCTTGTTGCCGTCTTGGGCAAAAGCAACGGCGCAGATGGCAAAAAAGCCCAATACAAAGGCAAAATATTTCATGATTGTTTCTCCTTGAATTTTTGGTATGAAAAAATGCAAGAAAAAATATAATGTCGGTCGGGCGGATTTAAAGAGGACAAGCGGAAGATCGCTGATCCGGCGGAAGAATGCTTCCGCCGGAGCGATGACAGGTTTAAATGGGAAGAATGCTTCCGCCGGAGCGATGACAATAATGGTGTTTTGACAGGGCAGGGTGATGTTTCCTAAAGCGGTGCAGCGGCGGCTTGCAGCCAAGCGTTTTCTTCCGCGGGAAGGAAACCGGACAGAGCCGTCAGGACCTTTTGGTGATAGGCGTTAACCCAGTCAATTTCTGCCGGCGACAACAGTGCTTTGTTTATCAGGCGGCGGTCAAACGGCACCATGGTCAGAGGCGTGAATTTGAGCATGGGGGTATTGTTGATGCTTGTTTCTTCCAGCAGGTACAGATTTTCAATACGGATGCCGTAAGCGTTTTCTTTATAGTAGCCTGGTTCAATCGAGGTTATCATGCCGGCTTTGAGCGGCGCCAGACTCTTTAACGACAAAGACTGCGGTCCTTCGTGGACGTTTAGAAAATGGCCGACGCCGTGACCGGTGCCGTGGGCGTAGTCTTTGCCAAAGTGCCACAAGACCGCCCGCGCCAGAGTGTCGGGCACCAGACCTGGGGTGTCCGGCGGCAGCAGAGCCGAAGCCGCGGCTATATGCGCTTTTAAGACCTCGGTATAGCTGTCAATCATCTCTGGCGTCGGTTTGCCAATGGCAAGAGTGCGGGTGATGTCGGTGGTGCCGTCAAAATATTGGGCGCCGCTGTCAAGCAGCAGTAATGAGCCGGATTCCAGTTTGCGATTGGTTTGTTCCGTGGGCTGGTAATGGACGACGGCTCCGTTCGAGGCAAAACCGGCAATGGTGGCAAAGCTTTCAGAATAGTAGTTTTCGCCGTGGGTGCGGAATTCGTGAAGTTTGGCGACAATGCCGAGTTCGTCGGCAGTTTGCCAATTGGCATCAAGCCAGTGTAAAAAATGGCAGAGAGCCACACCGTCGCGCTGATGGGCGGATTTGAAACCGGCAATTTCAATCGGATTTTTAACGGCTTTCCAGTCTGTAATCGGATCGGCAATATTGGCGCAGCGGATGCGACGTTCTTTGAGCAGGGTTTGGATCTTTTTTGGGCAGCGGTTGAATGATAGGCCGATGGTCTTGCCACGCCAGTTGTCAAGTTCGGTTTCGAGTTTGGCAAAGTCGTTGACAAACAAACTTATTCCGCCATCGGCGGAAGTGAGCGCAAACGCCCTTAAAACCGGTGTGTTTTTAAGCAGGTTGGAACGGAGATTTAATAACCATGAAACATTGTCGCATTCGCTTACAAAATAGGCATCAAGCTTGTTTTCGGCACAAAAATGAGTCAGATACGAAATTTTTTCGTCGGCGGAAATGCCGGCAAAGCGTTCTTTAAGTTCGAAAATCTCGGCCTCGCGAGAGGAAGGTTGTATAGCGGGGAAATCGGACGGCATTTCGATAAATTCATGATCGGTTAAGGCGCGTTTCCAGAAATCGACCTCGGCAATTGAGTGGCACCATGGGTTGTAGGCAAATCGGCAGCTGTTTTCAATGTTGTGTCGGATCCATGAACCAAGTGAATCGCGGGTGCAGAAGACCTCAACTACTTTTGAATCAACCTGAGATCTGGCCTGAATGTCATAACGGCCGTCAACCAACAAACAAGCACGCTTGCGAAAGATGATGAGCTTGCCGGCAGAGCCGCTGAAACCGGTTAAGCGGCAGAGCAGATTTTCTTCCGGCAGGGTGTCCTCGCCTAAGAACATATTGCCGCGGGTGATGATACAAGCGTCAAGTTTGTGTTTGATAAGTTTTTTTTGCAATTCGGAAATAGTGATCATGATTTTTTTGCCTTGTGTAAGAGTGCAACGCGCCAGTTGTCGATGGAATAAAGTTTGGCTTGTTTTAGATTATGGGCTTGGTGAGCCGCTATGACGTCGGATGTTTGGTCGTTGACAAAGCCGGAGAGGATGGCATAGCCGCCGGTCGCCAGATTCCTAGACAAATCAGGCGCAAAAGATATCAGCGGATTGGCCAAAATATTGCTCAGGATGAGGTCGTATGGTGCCTGAGCGGCAATTTGCGGGTTTTGGTAGCCGTCGCTCAAAAAGGCGGTAATGCGACGATTGAGGCGGTTGGTCTCGGCATTGGCCGCGGCGACGATAACCGCTTCGTCGTCAATGTCGCCGGCAAAAATGGAAGCTTGTGGCCAGAGGCTTGCAGC
Source organism: uncultured Alphaproteobacteria bacterium (assembly GCA_944393715.1). Taxonomy (GTDB): domain Bacteria; phylum Pseudomonadota; class Alphaproteobacteria; order RF32; family CAG-239; genus CAZU01. Next base: position 21,440 of record CALYBB010000022.1, on the reverse strand, counting down.
GCACAGAGAAAGAATGCCAGAGCCGGTGCCGATATCTAAGATTTTGCGCGGCGCAAAGCCGTGGTGTTTGAGCTCGCATAGGGCAGCGATGCAGCCGCGGGTGGTTGCGTGATCGGAACCAAAGGCAGTTGCTGCATAGATTTGCAGGGGAATTTTTGATGTTTGCGGTGCGGCGGTTTCATGAATGCCGTAGATGCAAAAATCGCCGACTTCAAAAGGCGGAAATTTGATGACGTAGTCTTTGAGCCAATTGTCGCTTTTGAGCTCGCTGATTTCATAAGGAGGAAGTTCAACGTCTAAGGCGCGGGCAGCCGAAAGCATGGACTGTTCGTCAAACGATCCGCTTTGATAGCCGACATATTCGTCGGGTTTGTCCGGCGATGAGGCGTAGTTTTGGGAACTGACCTCAAAAAAAGAATCCATAAAATCCTCAAAGGCAGGCGACGGCTCCTGCGTAGGACGAAAGATTATTTGCCAGCAGACGGAAGGCATTTGCACACTTATCCTATAAGATGTTATAAATTTATTTACTAAATGGAGTTTATGGTATAATAATTAAAAATAACTTTATATGATGTGAAAATAAAAGCTATGAAGAAAAAAATTGTCGGTTTGGTAATCTGTTTGGCGTTGGGCGGGTGTTTGCGTGCCGGCGATTATGATTTGATGCCGGTCAGAACCAAAATCCTTAATGCTTATACGGGCTATAGTATTGATTTTATTGAGCAAGATGAAGAGCTTGTCAGCAGCAGCGACGAGCGGGAACATGATTATGTTTTGAACAAGGCTATTACGGTTGAAAAAGGCGAAGCTATTTTGAGCGATAAGTTTTTTAATCGCGATATGTATCGGTCGTATGTTTATAGGCCGACTAAAAAGGGCGTGCTGCAAAATCAATCCTTTCCGATGAAGCTTGATAACCGTAAAGAATATAAAATACTCGGCTGGACGACGGTTGACGGTGTTCGCTATGCTTTGCTGGAAAGCGGGCTGGGGGATTATGTCTTTTTGTTTGATGAAAAGGGAAATTTTTATAACCGTGCCGGTTGGATTGATGACGGCGTTTTGAAGATCCTTGATGAGGAGATTTTTGTTTACCCGTCGGATATGAAGATGCAAATAATTGCCAAAATGCGCGATGAGGTCAGCAACGTTAAAAAAGGTTATGAAGTTAAGTATAACGGGATAAAGCTTGATCGTATATGGTTTGATTATCTGGCTTATGATGCAGACAGCGATTCCGGTGGGAGGTTCGAGCAAATAAGTTTTCCGAACAAGCCAGGGTTGATTACTATTAACGGCAAAGGGTTGAGGATATTGAAGGCGGATGAGAAATCGCTGACGTATATGATTTTGCAAAGCGATGATTGAAAAATAAAAATGTTCTTGAATTCCGCCGATTGAAAGGCGGAATTTTTTGTTTACGATTTGTTTAGATATTTTCGTTATTTAGGATTCAGACATAATTTAGGCAAAGGGGCAAGGGCGTGATGATTGGCGAAGAGATTGCTCATGTAACGGGAAATCCAAAAAGGCTGATTGTGTTTTTGCACGGATATCAGGATACGGCGGAACATATTGAACGCAAGACCGGTGCTTTGCTGTCTTTGGAAAATACGGCATTGCATATTCCTCAGGCTCCGTGCTTGAACGAAGTGGATAAGACCAAGCGGCAATGGTATTCGATGCACCAGTTTGATCCTGACGACAAGAGAAGAATTACGACGTCATGGGAAGAATTTATTGAGCTTTATAATCGCATGACCGTCGGGCTGGAAGAAGCTAATCATTATATTTTACAATATGTTGATAATCTGCTTTCGGAATATGCTCTTGGGTATGAAGATTTGTTTTTGTGTGGTTTTTCACAAGGTGCCATGTGTGCTATTTACAGCGGGTTGATGTGCCCGCATAAATTAGGCGGGGTTGTAAGCTTCAGCGGTATTTTGGCTGCGCGCGGCTATGTCGAAAAACACAAACACAGCCGACCGGATTTTTTGTTGATGCACGGTGATGCCGATAATATGGTCAGGTTTGAGGCTCTGGATTTTACGGCACGGAATTTGCGTGATATGGGGTGTCAGGTTGATACGGCCGTTATTAAAGAAGCCGGACACAAAATTACCGAAGCGGCGGTGCTTGAAGCGCGCTGTTTTATTGAACAACATATTAAAGAAAAGGTTGGAAAGATAAATAGCCGCCGTTAGTGATCAGCTTGTTTTGTTCCATATTCAACTGCAAAGGTGAACCTTTTCCGAGATTTCGTTCCAAAATCTGATAGTAACTTCCGTAAAGAGAAATGTAGGAGCGGAACCATAAGGGGTTTAGGTTTAGTTTGTTCCAGACATTTTCTTTGATTCCCAGCAAATTTTGCAAAGACCGGCTGCGGGAGGCCGCAAAGATGTCAATGTTTTGCGCAGTAATACCTGCGGCATCGGCCAGCTTTAGGGCGTTTATGATCCAGCGCAAGGCAATGTTTAGGGTGGTGTTGTTGCCGGCAGTGTAAATTTTGACGGGAATGTAGGCAATTTCTTCGGGCAAGACAACAGCAGGTTCTTTGCTGGGAAAATTGGTGACGATGTCATTGATAAATATTTCGTCGCCGCTGATGAGTTCGCAACGGTTGAGATAGAAAGCCTCTTTGAGAGATGTCAATGAGGGTTGGGTTAAAATATTAAAATTGAGGGCGTATTTTTGGTTGTATTCATTTAGAAAAACTTCGGCCGGAGAATTTTGCAGGACGCAGACTTTGGCGCCGGTAAAATCCCTCATGGAAGAGGCATTGGTTGCTTTGCGCGAAGCAAATATCTGTCGGTCAAGGAAGAGAGTATCCACAGGGATAACATATTGTTCGGCTTCTTCGGCGGCGGTCAGGGAAGAGTGCCCAAGCATGATGTCAATTTTGCCGCCGTTGAGTGCTTTGCCGATTGCGGTTGATTTGACTGGAATCAGCTTGAAGCTTTCGGCATTGCCCAAAATAGCAGCCGCTACCGCACGGCAAATATCGGCGTCAAAACCCTGCCAGATACCGTCTTTTTTATGAGCCAGACTTTTGTATTCGCTATTGATTCCGCAAACAACAAAGTGTCGTGGCCGGATATAGCTAAAACCGGCATCAGCCAAGGCAGCAGAACTCCAGCATAGAGCTGCCAGCGCAAAAAAGACAAATCTCAGACTCATTTTATTAACCATTTGCCGTTATAATAAAAGGTAGGTTTCTTTGCTCACTATAAGGTAAAATTTTATGAAAAGTAACAAATTTTTGCAAGTTATCACAGGTTGCGTGATGCTGGTTGCGGCGGGAGTGTGCCGCGCGGAAGATGTAACAGTCGAAGAGGCGCGCCGGTTTGCTGCCACCAAAGGTGAAGAATTGTTGATGAGTTTTCAGGAGCCGGACTTGGTTGAACGTTACCGGCAACTTGATGCCCTGTTTATGACCTATATAGATATAGATTATGTCAGTCGCTTTGTCGTGGGGCGGTATTGGCCACAAATGACGGCAGAACAGCAAAAGCGCTACCGCGATTTGTTTGTGCGCTATGGATTGGCTTATTACAAAACGCTGCCGCTTGATTATGCCAAAAAACTGACCTATGAGATAAAAGGGGCGGAAAAAGAAGGCGATTTTGTCAATGTGGCGACAAATGTGCATGTGACTTTGGGCACAAAAAACGGTAAGCCGGAAGGACAAGATGTGACATTAATCTTCAGGCTTCACAAAGTGGGCGGTATTATCAAGGCGGTTGATGTCAAAGTGGCGGAAAGCAGTTTGCTTTTGACTTATCGGGGCAAGTTTTACGAGATGATTGCACAGGATGACGGTGAAATGGAATGGTTTTTGGAGGATTTGGAAATTTTGACATCGTCAATTGAGCACCAGCTGCAGGAAAATGTTTCAAAGCAGCAAAATTCCCTTGAAATTGGGGCAAAAAAAGGCTAACCTCGGGGCAAATTGTTTTTTTAAGGCTTTGATTTGATGAGTGATGTGAAGGTCAGATTTGCGCCGAGCCCGACCGGCTTTATGCATATCGGAAATACCAGAACAGCCGTGTTTAACTGGCTTTTGGCCAGAAAGCTCGGCGGAAAGTTTTTGCTGAGGATTGACGATACGGATGTTTTGCGTTCCAAAAAGGAATATGAGGACGCCATTCGTGATATCTTGGGCTGGTTGGGGTTGAAATGGGACGAAGAAGCCAGACAATCAGCGCGGGTGGCACGCTATGACGAAGTGGTAGCTAAGCTGAAGGCTGAGGGACGGATTTATGCCTGTTATGAAACGGCCGAGGAGCTTGAGGTCATGCGCAAACGCTTGATGGCCCAGGGAAAACCGCCGATTTATGACCGTGGCGCGTTGAAGCTGACGGCGGAGGATGTTGCGCGCTACCAACAAGAGGGTCGGCGGCCGCATTATCGATTTAAGCTGATTGCGGGAAAAATTGAATGGGATGATATGGTGCGCGGCAAGACGTGTTATGATGCCGCCAATTTGGCCGATCCGGTGATTATTCGCGAAGATGGCAGTTATTTGTACCATCTGCCGTCGGTGATTGATGATTTTGATTTTGGGATTACGCATATTATCCGCGGCGAGGATCATGTAACCAATACGGCGGCACAGGTACAGATGTTTGAGGCTTTGGGCGGCAAGGTTCCGGTGTTTGCGCATCTGCCGCTTTTGACCGGTAAGGAAGGAAAGCTTTCCAAACGACTGGGGTCACTTGGTGTGCGCGAGCTCAGAGCCGAAGGAATCGAGGCGATGGCTATATGCTCGTTTTTGGCCAAGCTCGGGACGTCGGAAGCGATTGAGCCTTTTTATGATTTGGAAGCATTGGCGGCAACGCTGGATCTGGCAAAACTCGGACGAGCACAACCAAAGTTTGATGAAGAAGAGTTGAAGATTTTTAACCGTCATTTTGTGCGGCATATGCCTTATGACAAGCTTAAAGACCGTGTGCGCGGTGGTGCGGAATTTTGGGCGGCGGTGCGCGGTAATCTGGACAGTGTGGCGGAAGCCGACAAATGGTATGATATTTGTTTTGCACCGCTGGAGCCTCTGATTGAGGACGCAGCACTGACTATGGCAGCGGCTGAAGAATTACCGCCTGAACCGTGGAACGAGGAAACTTATGCTTTGTGGATGAACGCCGTTAAGGCCAAAACCGGCAAAAAAGGAAAAGAGTTGTTCCACCCAATCCGCAAAGCGCTGACGGCGCTGGAGAATGGGCCGGAGCTTAAGAATTTGTTGCCGCTTATTGGTTTTGAGCGCGCGCAAAAACGCCTGCGGGGACAAAGAGCCTGACAAGAGAGGGAAAAATGTATCTGTTTAATACCTTGAAACGCCGCAAAGAAGAATTTGTGCCTTTGGATGTAAATAACGTGCGGATGTATGTTTGCGGGCCGACGGTTTATGACCGCGCGCATTTGGGCAACGCCAAAACACCGGTGACGTTTGACGTGTTGTTTCGGGTGTTGCGGCATAAATACGGCGCCGAGCATGTGACGTATGTGTCCAATATTACCGATGTTGATGATAAAATTTTGAATAAGCACAAAGAAACCGGCAGGTCAATCCGCGAGATTACTGAACAAACCTATCAGTGGTATGTCGACGATATGGCTAAGCTTAATGTCTTACCGCCGAATTATCGGCCGCGGGCGACCGAGTATATCGGTGAGATGATCAAACTGGTGGAGCGGCTGCTGGCCAACGGACATGCGTATGAGGCCGAAGGGCATGTGTTGTTTGATGTCGATTCAATGCCAAACTACGGTTTTTTGTCCGGTCGGACGCAAAAAGAAATGTTGGCCGGTGCGCGAATCGAGGTGGCGGATTATAAAAAGAATCCGGCTGATTTTGTGTTGTGGAAGCCGTCAGAGGCAGACCAGCCGGGGTGGAACAGTCCGTGGGGCTACGGCCGGCCGGGGTGGCACTTGGAATGCTCGGCAATGAGTTCAAAGCTCTTGGGCAATTCGTTTGACATTCACGGCGGCGGCGCGGATTTGATCTTTCCGCACCATGAGAATGAATGTGCGCAGTCGTTGTGCGCATATCCGGGCGAAAGCTTTGCCCGTTATTGGGTGCACGGTGGTATGTTGATGGTCGACGGGGTTAAGATGTCGAAATCCTTGGGAAATTTTTATACCATTGACGAGGTGCTTGAAAAAGCGCCGGCGGAGGCGTTGCGGCTGTTGTTTTTGACCACGCATTACCACCAGCCGTTTAATTTTACCTTTGAGGGGTTGGAGCAGGCTAAGCAGAATCTGGACAAATTTTATAATGCGCTGCTTAGAGTTAAAGATGTGGCGCCAGCGGAATCGGCGGCGGACGAAAGATTAGTTCAGGCATTGGAAGATGATTTGAATACACCGCTGGCTTTGAGTATTTTGCATGATTTGACCAATCGTCTCAACAAAGCGGAATCGGCGTCGATGCAGGCTAAGGCTAAAGGTGTGTTGCTTAAGTCTGCGGAACTTTTGGGTCTGTTGCGGCAGAATCCGGAAAGCTGGTTTAAGGGCGGTGCCGGTGATGAGGCGGCAGAGATTGAGGCTCTGATTGCCAAGCGTACCGCAGCCAAAAAAAACAAAGATTTCGCTCTGGCCGATAAAATCCGCGATGAGCTGAAAGTTCGGGGTATTCTGCTGGAAGACGGTCCGCAGGGAACCAGCTGGAAAAAGGTTTAAAATTTCTTCTTAAAATCTCCTTGTAAGGTTGCAGGGGCGGTCTTTTCACGGAGCTGCCCCTGTTTGACGTTTAAATATCGGGATTTATAATTTAGTGTTTGAGCTGTCGGCCGGAGGCTTTCATCAAAGAATTGGTAAAAGATTTTTTGGCTGCGTAGGTCATAAACAAAGGTTCTTCCATCTTTAAAGCACCGAGTGTTTGTTCCAAGGCCTCAAAGCTCTGGTATATCTTACTCATCAGCGCCAGATTGTCGGTTACCACGTCATAAAGAAAAGTCTGCTCTTGTTTGGATGTCATCGCTCCCTCCTTTGGCTGGTGTTGATAAATATAATGTAAAGGAAAAAACAGTTCTTTTCAACATGGTAAAAATCGGTGTTGGGTGTCGGACAATTCTTACAACCTAAGTTCTAGGAATGTCCGAAAGAAGGGATGAAATTGGTTTCGCCGATGCCGAGGGAAGCAAGCGCTCGCTGCCATTTGTCGTCGTCGTTGGTTCCAAGCACCAGCTCCGGCGTGGCCTCGGTTATCAGCCACATATTTTCGGCAATTTCGGCCTCCAGCTGACGAGGTGCCCAACCGGCATAGCCCAAGGCAATGAGCTTTTGTTTGGGACCGGCGCCGATGGCAATATCGCGCAAGACATCCAGTGATGACGAAACCATAATGCCACCGCCAGTGTTTAAGCTCTCGGGAACTTGATAGTCGCCGGAGTGCAAGATAAAGCCTTTGGCTTGTTCCAAGGGGCCGCCGTGGTAAAGCCCTATCGGTGCGTAAATTTCGCCGGAGACGGGAAAAGAGAAACCTTCTGCCAGATCGCGGAAAGAAAATTCCTTAAAACGGCGGTTGATGATAAAGCCCATAGCTCCATCGCTGCCGTGCGCGCAGATGTAAACGACGGATCTGGCAAATTCACCAGACACGTCGGGCAGAGAGACCAAGCATTTTCCGGTCAGATTCTTGATGTCTATTTTATCCATTTTCTTTATTAGTGCTTTTAACCTTATATATACAATGTCTATCTTATAATATAAGAAGAAGAGATAAAAAAATCAATTTGGTTTTACCGTAAAATGATGAAAAAGATTGTTTGGTTTTTACTTGTTTATTTGATGACCGGCGGAATATGTCTGGCGGAAGATTTTCAGGGCGGAAAAGTTATTTTGGATTTGCAACCAAATGAAAAACGCTCGCAGACGCAAAGTCCGATGGAAGAAATTTTGAGTATGGGCGCATCGTATCTTTATGATGTCAAGGAATATAACGAATTGCTGGAAGGTGATGAGCTTAATAAGGATTTTTCTGCCGATATTTGCTCGAAATATCCGCAGTATGACGAGAATACGGCAAAACAGTGGCAGGATTATGTGAAAAAAGGGGTAAAAGCTTATCGGTTTTATGAAAAAATAAAGCAAAAAGTCATTGATTGGGTTATGAATCGCGAAATGCCGCTGGTGGTGGCCGACGACCAGTATGAAATGGGCGAAAGCGAGGAATATATTGAAACTGACAAACCTTTGATTATTGAAGATTTTAAGAAGGTTGTGGCTTATTCGAATCAGGAAAGAGATCAGTTGGCGGCAAAGGAAAAGAGAGCTAAGGATCATGGCTGGACGCGGCCATCCGAAGTTATTGCCCGCACCAAAAAAGCGTTTTTGGAAAGAGACTGGAAGGAGCTTTTTGGTTTTGATTTTGATCGGCTAATCAAAGAAATTTATCAAAAGCCTGATGTTAGAGCCGGTAGTTTTGATACGGTTGCAGCGGTTATTTTGCCGCAGTTTGAGGGTGTTTCGGAAAATGAAAAAATCGCCGGCGTGATTGTGATTGAGCCCAAAGAAGAAGGGTTTGTTCTTCTTAATGATTATGAAAATTATAAAGGGCTGAATGTTGATTTTGACCGGTCGGAAAATTTGGCCGAAGTTCAAATGGGTTTTGTGATGCCCCAGAGGATTATTGCCGGTCGGAAAGAGGTGCTCGGCTATAGCGGCAAATTTGCCATATATTTTGAAGGAGAGCCGCAAGATTATCATAAGCCGGTTGTCTTGCAGCCGAAAGTTACGGCAGACATATGTCGAGAAGATGTTTGTCGGAAAATGGTGCTACGGCCGAGTTTGACCCTGCAGCCCAAAGAAGAAAATGAAAAAACGTTTTTTGCTACTTATGTCGAGACAGTTGCCCATAATATTCCGCAGCCGCGTAATGCCGAAAATTTTGAGTTTGTTCGGCTGGTTTTGGATAAAGGCAGAGAACAAAAGCCTGATGTTTTGAGGCTGGAGATTAAGAACAATGATCCGGCTCATTTCAAAGTTTCAATCGTTGGGAAGGAGGCTAAATATTTTGCGGCGCCGAGAGTAGGAATCGACGGCGATAATATAACGGTCCGTTTTGAGATTCTGGATAAATCATTTGATCCGAAGGATAAAGAAGTAACTTTTTTGGTCTCGACCGGAACGGTTAACCAATATCGGCATAAGATGAAGGTCGGCGAAAATGAGTGGTTGGATACGGGAGCAGAAAAAATTACGGCGGGAATTTTGCTTTTGTCTGTGGTTGGAGGTTTGTTGCTTAATTTGACGCCTGCCGTGCTGGCGATGCTACTGATCAAGATGATGGCTTTTGCAAAATTTGGTGGCGGAGATAAAAAACGTGTTCGTCGCTGTTTTTTGGGAAATGTTATGGGAATTGCGATCGTGTTTTTGGTTGCGGCAGTTGGTTTGTCCGGATTAAAAGCTGCCGGCTATCCGCTTTATTGGGGGATGCAGTTTCAGAATATTTATGTTCTTGTCGCTTTGATATGGGGAATTATGCTGTTGTTGATGCAGGTAGTGGGAATTATTGATTGGAGGCCGAGAATTTTTGCTGCTCGGGTGCTGCGAACCGCCAGCCGTCACGAAAAAATGTTTGAGGTATTATGCGGGGCGGCCGCAGCGGTGGTTTCGGTATGGTTTTCGGGGATGATTTTGCCTGATGTGTTTGGGCTGGTTTTTAATCAGAACGAGGCGTTGCCGGCCGCCGTTGTTGTTGCAGCGGGAGCGGGGATGGCCTTGCCGTATTTGATTGTTGCAGCCTTCCCAAAAGTGTTTTTCCGGTTGCTTGGCGGCAAAAAGAGTTTTGAAAAGTTGAGGGCAGCGGTTATGGTTGCTTTGACGGCGGCACTTATCTGGTTAGTTCTGTTGCAGGCGTCACAGAGCGCGGCGAAAGAAATTTGGCATTGGTTAATGTATTTGTCGGCTGCGTTTGTTTTGTTGTATTTCCGCAAAGCCGTGAAAACGGAAATTGATAAATTAACAGATGTTTCGATTATTAAAATCTTGCATCGACGGATTAATATTATTTTTGGCTGTATATTAGTGTTTTTTGTAGCTCTGAGTATGTGGGATGCCGGAGTAACAACGGCCGCGCGGCGTGCTATGGTTGGGAAAATTGTGCCGACAGTTTTTGAGCGTGAATATATTGACGAAATACTGAGTGAAGGCGGTAAGGTTTTGGTTAAGATTGATGCCGATTGGTGTTTGTTGTGTCGGTATAATAATGCGTTTGTTTTTGATACCGGTTATGCCGAAGATGTTTTCAGCCAAAATAAAATTGCGGTTTTGGAAATTGATGGGCGCGGGTATGATAAAAATATTTTTGAACTTATGCAGAGTTTCGGTCGCGGTTCGTTGCCTTTTTATGTTTTGTTTTCGTCAGAATTTCCTGAGGGCATGGTTCTGCCAAAAGTTTTTAATGCCAGAGATTTTGAGGAGTTGGTTGGAACGTAGCTTTTTTCGCAGAATTTTCTTGCACTTGGCTGAGCAATGTTGTATAACGCCCCTAAATTAACGTTATTTATGCTGTTTTTAAGGAGTTGCAGAATGTCAGGACATTCCCAATTTAAGAATATTATGTATCGCAAGGGTGCACAAGATGCCAAAAAAGCCAAGGTTTTTGCTAAGTTGGCGCGCGATATTACCATTGCGGCTAAATCCGGACTACCGGAGCCCGATAAAAATCCGCGTTTGCGTTTGGCTATTGCCGCGGCTAGGGCAGAAAGTATGCCAAAAGACAATATTGAACGCGCAATTGCTAAAGCCAGCCAAACTGCCGGTGGCGATGATTATGTCGCAACGCGTTATGAAGGATTTGGTCCAGGCAAGGCAGCGGTTATTGTCGAGTGTCTGACTGATAATAAAAACCGAACGGCCGGCAATGTGCGCACGATTTTTGGTAAACGCGGGGGCGTTATGGGAGAGAGCGGATCGGTTACGTTTAATTTTGAGCGAATCGGCTTTATTCAATATCCGGCAGCGACGGCGGCAGCCGATGCCATGTTTGAAGCGGCACTGGAGGCCGGTGCTAATGATGTGTCAAGCGATGATGAACATCATGAGATTGAAACTCTGCCGGATGATTTGAACGCGGTGACGGAAGCTTTGGAGGCCAAATACGGCACGCCGGCCGCCTCGCGTTTGGACTGGAAACCGTTGGTTAAAACTGATATCTCCGATTTGGAAACGGCGCAAAAATTCTTGGATTTTGTGGATGCGTTGGAAGATGACGACGATGTGCAACATGTCTACCACAATGCCGAGTTTTCCGCTGAGGTTTTGCAAAAGCTGAATCCTGAGGAATAATCGTAAATTTAAGGTGATTTCATCCGCTGTCCGGTCTATATTATCGGCAGCGGATTTTTTGTTGAAGAGGAAAGATGGTTAAGATTTTAGGGCTTGATCCCAGCTTGTCGTCGACCGGCTGGGGGGTTATAGAGGTTGAAAACAACCGTGTGCGCTATTTGGCGGACGGGTTTATTCCGACGGATGTCAAAAAGCCGATTGCTGAGCGCTTGGACGAAATTAACCGCGCGCTGCGGCAGGTTATTGAACTTTATAAGCCGGAAGAAGCCGCGATTGAAAAGGTGTTTTTGAACACCAATCCGGAGTCAACCATAAAACTTGGCATGGCACGCGGGGTAGTGATTATGACACCGGCGCAGTATGGAATTTCAGTGACGGAATATGAGCCGAACAAAGTTAAAAAAGCGGTGGTCGGCGTTGGCAAGGCTGAGAAAAATCAGGTGGAGACCATGGTTAAGATTTTGCTGCCGGGGTGCAAACCTAAAAATAATGATGCATCGGATGCCTTGGCGATTGCTTTGTGTCATTTTCAATATCGCGGCGGCCTGCGGATTAAATAAATATTGCCGTAAAAGCGTAAGAATGGGCTTGCAAGAAAGAGGCTTATTGTATAATTTAAAACAAAGATTATATCGGGATATGTAAATGATTGCCAAATTAAAAGGTGTAATTGATACCATCGGCGAGGACTACTGCATTATTGACGTTAACGGCGTGGGCTATCTGGTTTTTGCTTCGGCCAAGACTTTGGCACGATTGATGCTGAAGGCACCGGCGGCGTTGTTGATTGAGACCGTGGTGCGCGAGGACAGCATATCGTTGTTTGGGTTTGCCGATGCGCTGGAAAAAGAATGGTTCAACACTCTGACCAAAGTACAGGGTGTGGGTGCTAAGGTGTGCTTGAGCATATTGTCGGTTTTGTCGCCGTTGCAGCTGGCACAGGCGGTTAACGCGCAGGATAAGGCATCATTTACCCGAGCAAGCGGCGTCGGTCCAAAGTTGGCGGCGCGGATTGTTACCGAGCTGAAGGGAAAAATCGTCAGCGTGCCGATGGCCGAAGTGGCGAAGGATATTAATATGGCAACAGGCGAAGACATAACGCCGGCGGAAGAGGCAGAAATTTATCAGGATAATCTGGCGGCAAGGGATGATGATCCGGCTAAGATGGAAGACGCCATCTCGGCGTTGGTCAATCTCGGGTATCAGCGATTGGAGGCTTATAAGGCCGTTAATGAGGCGATGATTAAAGCTCCGGATGCGGAAATGAGCGAGCTGATACGCTTGGCGTTGAAAGAATTTGCGGCAAAGGATATGAACTAAATGATTGATGAACGGATTGTGAGTCCGCAAAAACAGAGCGAAGACGAATCGGAAAATAATAATATGCCGGTTAACCTGCGGCCGACCAGTTTGAGCGATTTTGTCGGGCAGCGGACGGTTTGCGAAAACTTAAAAGTGTTTATTGACGCGGCAAAAGGGCGCGGTGAGGCGCTTGACCATGTGCTTTTGTTCGGACCTCCGGGGCTTGGCAAAACAACACTGGCATCCATTGTGGCTAAAGAGCTTGGGGTCGGTTTTCGGGCGACCTCGGCGCCGATGATTTCAAAATCGGGTGATTTGGCAGCGATTTTGACTAATCTGGAGCGCAACGACGTATTGTTTATTGATGAGATTCATCGTCTGAATCCGGCGATTGAAGAGGTTCTTTATTCAGCGATGGAAGATTTTCAGCTTGATTTGATTATCGGCGAGGGGCCATCGGCACGTTCGGTGAGAATTGATTTGCAACCTTTTACGTTGATTGGTGCAACAACACGGTCGGGAATGTTGTCGACACCGCTACGCGAAAGGTTTGGTATTCCGCTCAGGCTTGATTTTTATTCGCCGGAAGATTTGCAAAAAATTGTACTGCGCGGGGCGAGGTTGTTGAATATGCCGTTATCGGAAATCGGTGCGCTGGAAATTGCCAAGCGTTCACGCGGGACGCCGCGCGTGGCAGGGCGCTTGTTGCGGCGGGTGCGCGATTTTGGTGCGGTTTGCGGCGCAAAAGAAATTGATAACAAGATTGCCGACGGCGCTCTGAAGAGGCTGGATGTTGATGATTATGGGCTGGATGCTTTTGACCGGCGTTATCTGAACTGCATTTTGCATAATTACGGCGGGGGGCCGGTTGGAGCGGATACGTTGGCTGCGGCGTTGTCGGAAGAGCGTGATACGATTGAGGAAGTGATTGAACCTTTTTTGCTTAAACTCGGTTTTTTGCAACGAACACCGCGCGGAAGGGTGATCTCGGATTTGGGGTGTCAATATTTGGGCGTGCCAAAACTGCGGCGCGATAAGTTTTCGCAACAACTTGATTTGTTGGAGGGGGAGAATTAATGATTATCAAACCGGTAGCGCCGGCTTGCGGCGAATTTGTCGACGGCGAGTTTTTGTTTCCTGTCAGAGTGTATTATGAAGATACCGATGCCGGCGGTATTGTTTACTATGCCAATTATCTAAAATTTGCTGAAAGATGCCGCACCGAATATTTGCGGTGCTTGGGAACTCGCCAGCAAGATGGTTTGGAGGCGGAGGAGAAAACCGGCTGGGTGGTGCGTCATTGTGAGATTGACTATTTGAAGCCGGCGGTTTTGGATGACGAACTTATCGTCAGTTGCCGAGTAAATAATTTCGGCGGGGTGACGGCGGTTATGCATCAGGAGATTAGCCGCGGCGGAGAAGTGTTGGTGGTGATTGATGTTAAGGTGGCGCATTTGTCGCTTGTGACCAAGAAACCGGTGCGGATTCCAAAAGAGTTGTTGCAGAAATTAGCATGATGCATTTTTGTTTTTGGCAAAGCGGTGTTTTGGTAAAAAAACAGGTCTTGGAGTTTTTTTATATTTTTTGCGTAAAAGTCGTTTCAATTAATTGAATCTTTAATCTTTTTTGATATTTTGCTTATAGTTTTGCGAAATATCATTTTTTTTGATGGGAAGAACAGATGGAAACACAGGTTTTACAAGAAGTTGCCAATAATAGTTCGATGTGGGATTTATTGTGGGCGTCGGATCTGGTAACTAAAGCGGTTTTGGTCGGATTGATTTTTGCTTCGGTTTGGTCATGGGCAATTATTTTTGAGAAAGTTGCCACTTTGCGGCAGCTTAAAGCCAAGACGGCTAAGTTTGAAGAAAAATTCTGGTCCGGCGGATCGCTTGACCGCCTATATACGGCGTTGGGCGCACATCCAAACGAGCCGATGGCCAATATGTTTGTCGGGGCGATGCGGGAGTGGAAACGCACCAATATCCTCAAATCAAAGACCGACCGCGGGTTGCGCGGTGTGTCGCTGCAACAGCGGATTGAAAAAGCGATGATGGTGTCGATGGACAAAGATTTGGATGCGCTGGAAACGAGGCTCGGTTTTTTGGCTTCGACCGGATCAGTGGCGCCGCTGGTGGGACTGTTTGGCACGGTTTGGGGCATTATCAACAGTTTTAATGCCATTGCTCTGACCCAAAGCAACTCGTTGTCAGCGATGGCTCCGGGGATTGCCGAAGCATTGTTTACCACGGCGTTTGGTTTGATTGCGGCTATTCCGGCGGTGGTGGCGTATAACAAAATATCGTCGGATTTGGATCGTTATGCCAAAAAGCTTGAGGCTTTTATGTCGGAGTTTTCGACCATTTTGTCACGAGAGATTGATGATACGGCCATCAGAGCCGAAATGGCGGGAGAATAGCCATGATGATTAACACGCGGCGGCGGTCGACCCGTTATCACCTGAATTCGGAAATCAACATTACCAATCTGATGGATGTGATGATGGTGTTGTTGGTGGTGTTTATGGTGGCGGCGCCGTTGATGACCTCCGGTATTGCGCTGGATTTGCCCAAGGTCGGCGGCAAAGCTTTAGAGGGTGAAGATACATCCATTAACGTCAGCGTGGATGAAGAAGGCTATTATTATATCGGGCAGACGGAAGTTGCGGCCGATAAGATTGTTGAAAAACTTAATGCCATCAGGGACCAGAACAGCTCGGTTACGGTGACCATATCCGGTGATGCCGGCGCGGAATACGGCAGGGTTATTGGCCTGATGGCGTTGTTGAAAGAGGCCGGATTTGACAAGGTCGGCTTAAGAACCGAACCGCGGCCGCGTAAAAAATAGGAAGCAACACGGACAAATGATCTCGGGGCTTAAAAAATCATTGGCGTTGCATCTGGCAGTTTTTTTGCTGTGGGTGATTGATGTGCCTATGTTTTGGTGGAATCGGCCAAGCATGGGACAGGCACCGATTATCGTTGACCTGAAGGATGTCAAGATTTCTGAGATGACCAATCTGCCGCCGAAAGCCAAGTTCGGCAAAGAAGACAAGGCTGCCAGCACGGTTAAGCGCAAGATTGAAAAAAACTATACCAAAGAAGAAGCAAAACCAGCGCCCGAGCCGGAGCCGAAACCGCAAAAAGTTTCCGAGCCGGAGCCAAAGGCGGAAGAAAAAGCGCAGCCCGAACCGCCAAAAAAAGATTTTTTGGCGCCACCGCAGCCTAAAAAGCCAAAGGTAAAACCGCAGCCGCAAAAGCCTAAGCCGCCGGCACCGAAACCGGCAGCCAAGAAGCAACCGGAGCCCAAAAAACAAGCGCCGAAAAAAGCCGAAGACAAAGCGCCGCAGCTGGCTAATCCGTTAAAAAGCCTGTTGGCAAGCGTTGATGCGCTGGAAAAAGCCGAGGTGAAGTCCGAAACCGCGACGATTAAGGAGGGAACGGAGGTTGCCAATATGGGGGTTGAAGGCGGTGTCGGCGGATCGTATTTCAGCGAATTGTCAATATCGGAGATGGACGCGCTGGCCGGTCAGCTCAGAGCGTGTTGGAATCTGGACCCCGGAGCGATGGGTATTGAGGATATGATTGTCGAAATTCGCGCCGAGCTCAGCCAGGACGGCAAGCCGATGAAAGTCGAGGTCAAAGATCAGGGGCGTTATCGCAGCGACAGCCATTTTCGCTCGGTGGCGGACAGCGCGGTGCGGGCGGTTTATATCTGCGCGCCGTATAAGATTTTGTCGGAAAATTATGCCGAAAAATATGATGAATGGCGGGTTTTGCGTCTGAGATTTAATCCGATTGACAAGTCAGTGCAATAAAGGAGCGGCAGATGAAAAAAATCAAGAAAGTGGCGATCGTGTCACCATCGGTGATGTTGTCGGAGCGGCCGTTTAACAGCGAAAAATGGCTGGCGTATTTACAGGAAGATTTGGGGCTTGAGACGGTGCTGACGCCGACGGCGCTTACGGGAACAAAATTAGAGACTTTTCAAGCCAAAGACAAGGCGCGCGACATTATGGCGGCTTATGCCAACGACAGTATTGACGCGCTGATTGCGGTGCATGGCGGCGCGGCGGCATTGAGAGTTTTGGAATATCTTGATTTTGAGGTTATTCGGAGGCATCCGAAACCGATCATCGGATTTTCGGATACAACATCGTTACAGTTTGGTGTTTTTGGCCGGACGGGGCAGGCGTATATAACGGGATTTTTGCCGGAGTATGATTTTAGGGACGGTCGGATTTCTGCGCAAACTGATGAAGATTTGCGGAGGGTGTTGGCAGGCGAGAAATTTGACGCCGTTTCGGGTGTTTGTGTTTATTCGGGCGTGGCCGAAGGGGTGCTTATCGGCGGCAATATGTCGGCAATATCGGATTTATCAGGCACGTCGTATTATCCGGATTTGACGGATAAGATATTGCTGCTGGAGGATGAGTGCGAGCCGGCTTACAAGCTTAAACTGATGCTGACGCAGCTCAAATATAATCCAATTTTCAGCGGGGTGAAAGGTATTGTGTTCGGGCAGTTCACGGATTGCAGCGACCATGCGACGCAGGGTACGGTGGCCAGTGTGGTGGAGGATTTTGCCGCTCAGGTTGAGCTGCCGATGATTAGAGATTTTGACTATGGGCATATCAAAGGACGGCGGGTGTTGACCTGCGGGGTGAAGTACCGGCTGGATGCGGCATCGCGGCGGCTGGAACAAATCGGCGAATAGCGCAAAAAAAAACTTGATTTATTGGCAAATGTTGGTTATTAGTGAAAAAGCAAAATTGATAGGGGTATAGCTCAGTTGGTAGAGCATCGGTCTCCAAAACCGAGGGTCGTGAGTTCGAATCTTACTGCCCCTGCCAATAAAAAAGGTCACCGTTAAGGTGGCCTTTTTTATTGGCATTTAGGGGAAGTTTGGTTCGAACTCACGAAAAAGTGAGTTTGACTACCAGCGAGAGGCGGACGAGGGAACGCCGGCGGCCGAAAGGCCGTGAGCGCCCGTGTAACTTTGGGCTAATAGCCTAAAGTCATCGTCTGCCCCTGCCACATTTGGCCTAACTCATTGAAGTTAGGCTATAATTTTTTTAAATATTTACAAAAAATGCCGTTTTTGCCTGTGTATCACCAAGGTGTATCACAGGAGCATTTTTTTGATGAACGGGCATAACCGACTTATACGCAGGAATCATACCTATTATTTCAGAGCCAGAATCCCTACATCTCTGGTGTATTTAACTCATAAAACACAGTTCTGGTATTCGTTAAAGACGAATAATCCTTTTAATTTATTTATTAAAAAGATTAAGTTTTAAATACTTATATATGATTGAAAATAAAGGAACAGATTTATCCCAAAAAATATATAAGAAACAAAAACAAACAATAGAATCCAAGAAAAACCAAGAAAATCAAAGGGACAGGGATAAAAAAATAAATTCATTTGACTTTAAAAAAGATAGATATAATCTTGAAAAGAACTGTTCAGTTTTTGACAATGTTTTAGTGAATTGAATAATGATTGTTAAAACTTCATTAAGGAGTATAGAAATGATTAGTTATGCTAAACAAGATGGTAATACTGTAAGGGTTTATAATGAGCATAATTCACAAATATTTGCTTGGTCTGGAATATTAGTTGGTTATACTAATACATCTGTATCTATTAAACAAGGAAGCACAGTAAGAGTTTATGATGAGCGTGGCTCTCAAATAAGTTCTTATTCGGCATAAAATGTCTTATCAATTACCAAAATCTTTTAAATGCTGTCTAACTTGTGCTTTTTGGTGTGGTGTTAGAAAGCTTGTTAATCAAGAATATTATGCTGAAACAGATAGTAATACCACCAAAGGCATGTGTGCCAATAGTAAAGGTATGTATCATTTAGATATGTCAGCTATGGCTACTTGTAATTATCATCAAACGCTGCCAGCATTGAAAGATTAAATTTGTTGAAAGTAAAAAAATGACTTATGAAGAATTTGTAAAAGATTGTATTCGCAATTATATGTCTGAAAGATTTTTTATTGAAGGTGAAAGCAAAGATTACTTTTTTGGTAAATCTATTTGGAATGACTATTTGACAGTATTTTATAATGACCTTGGTGAAAGAACAAGTGTATTAGAAAGAGTGCTTAATCAAGCAACTAATAATTCTTTAAGCCAATTAGCTAAAGAAATTGGACAAGGAGGTGCCTATTATGGAACTGATTTGGCAATTTCAGCATTTAATATTCCTGCAAGGATTCATTATTATGGAACAAATAGTAATGATAATTCTTTGGCTGTAAATGTTATCAAAACTAATGTTCTTGAAGAAGCAATAAAAAAAGAACCTGAGCGTTGGGAACTTTATTTAAAAAGTAGAAAGGATTAGTTCAATGAATGAAATAGAAACTTCTGAAAATGAAGGAATTGATGAAAATAATGAACCTAAAAGTTTCGTTAGTATAATTTTACGGTTTATAATAGATATTTTAAAATCTTTGGGCAAAGCAGGGGATAATTTAAAAGCATAATTTTTTAAATAATATATTATACAAATAGAGATGATTTTATTAAGATTGTTAATAAAATTAGCAACGATTGGATTTGTTTAGGTTATATATCTGCTGTGATTAAAATAATTACTATACTTTTGTAGGTAATTTTTACAATAGAGTAATTTCTTTTGTTAAGGGCTTGGATAGTAGTATTCCAAGCCCAATTTTGATTAAATACAATTTTACCATCGCTTTGTAGGTATGAATATTTTTTATTGTGTGTCATTAACTGCTGATAAACTTTATATATTAGCGTTTTGTAAAAGTAAACGATTCTTATAAGATAGTAGTCTGTGTATTATCCTATATCTCCTGCCAATCAAAATGAAGACGCCAAAAAGTGTCTTTTTTTCTTTATAAAACAAGTAGTTAGTCTGATTTGTGCAAGGTGTCATCAAAGAGGATATTTGCGCCGCTACGAAAGCTAAAAGCTTTCTACTTGCGCGAACAACTAAGTTTTGCTGCGGCATTTAATGCGATTGGAATCTTATAGTCTTTGGGATGATTTAGGCTTCCAAGGTAATATATTTGGGTGGAATTATACCGCCTTTGATGACAATCAGATAGTATGGAACGACAGAAAAGCGTAAGCCCAATTTTTCATCGCAAACAGACCAATCGACCGGTGAAGTGTTAATATCGTTAATTGAAGCCAATTTTACCATACGTTCATCAACGTCTTGAGGTAAATCTTTGTTTATGTTGGGGCGGAGCGCAGGGGAAACATAAACAGCTTCAATTAATCCGTCTTTTTGTAGAGCATCTAAATCAATAGAGAACAAGTCCGCGTTCTCAATAAAAGGTTTGAACATATTGATGCTTTTTTCAGTCCATCGAATGGGCTCGGAAAAACCTCTGATTGCACGGCTGCGCCCCTCAAAACAGCTTTCCATCCAGTTGACAATTCCGGCATGTGTTGTTTCGCCGCCGGTACGCTTGTAGTAATACCCTAAATCGGCATTAGGATTTCTTGCAAACGATAATATCCCCTCAGTCAGAGCCGTATTTCCCTTGGTGATGTAGTGATAAAGCTTTGTCATATTGGTTCCTTTCAAATTTTTAGCATTGTAACATATTTTAGAGGTAAAGGAAACAATAATTGTATTGGGTGTAATTTAAATAATTAACAATTTTTAGGTTGTGCCTGTCTTGACATATCCGTCGGAAGGGTGTAGAAATATCGGTATGGTATAGAAGTGTGCCATAAAGCGACCTTGAATAAACAAGGCCGCTTTTTTTGTTTAACTCGAGCGCCTTGGCTTATGATTTAAGCCAAGGTGTTTTTTTATAAGAAAGGAAAAAAAGATGGATATTTTTGGTCAATACAAATCGCCGCTGGGCTATCAGGTAGGTGAAAATCAGATTGACACCTATGGTGTTGATCATAGCGGGTTTACAACGCGTGATGAGGTTGCTTATCAAACAGCACGGCAGCAAAGAGAAAACCGGATTATGCAAAACTATAACGGACAGGGTATCAGCAAAGATTATCCGCAATACGGCACTGACTTTTGGGGAAATTCGCCCGAAAATAACTACGGCTTCGGCGCGTCGCAAATATTGTCAAATGTTGAAAATATGCAAAACACGCCGGTGCCAAATGTTCAAAATCTGTCTCAAAATTTCAAACAGCAGGTAACCGATGCCCCATTAACGCAAAATAATGACACATATCTCGATTTTAATGGGCAAGAATTACGTTGGCATCAAAACAATGAGGTAACTAATTCATGGAGAGCAATGTCGGGGCAGCCTGATTACCAATGCAAAGAATTTACAAATGTTCCAAATAAAGGTCCTATACCTGAAGGACAGTGGATCGTCAGACAATCCAATCTTCAAAATTTTGATGATTTATCATTAAAAGATAAAGCTAAAAGTTATATTGGAAGCATTACTAAATTATTTGGAGTTCCTGCTGGTTCTTGGCCTGGAGCTCAAGCCGCTTGGGGTAATTATAGAGTATGGCTTGAGCCTGCTCAAGAAACAAATACACTAGGAAGGACTGACTTATCAATACATGGTGGTTGGGATTACCGCTCTGCTGGATGTATTGATCTTGCACCCAATATGGATGATTTTAAGAAAATGTTTCAAAATCATGGTAATGATATGAGACTTAATGTTAAATACGATAAAAATTGTTGGTAATTGTTTATAGAAGTAAAACCTATATGAAAATATAGGCGTTACAATTTACGAATCCGTTTGTACTTTATATATACTTTATATATACTTTTTTTATTAGAGGTATGCCATATGTTTTTAAAAAAATATAGCAGAAAAATAATCTTAGGTGTGCTTTATATTTTTATA
>CALYBB010000021.1 GCA_944393715.1 uncultured Alphaproteobacteria bacterium | reverse complement strand
TTGGCTTAAATCATAAGCCAAGGCGCTTGAGTTAAACAAAAAAGCGGCCTTGTTTATTCAAGGTCGCTCTATGGCACACTCCTATACCATACTGATATTTCTACACCCTCCCGACGGATATGTCAAGACAGAGTGAAAAATAAGTCAATAACAACATTGATAATTGATCTATCTAATTTTCGGGGGCGATCACCTTTGGTGTTTTTTATAAGCCAAGCAATGAGACTTGGCTTTGAGAGCGCCGCGGGAGCAAGCGAAACAAAGACATTAGTCGGAATTGTATAGTCTCGCCCGATCACCATTAAAAAAGCGCCGTGATGGCGCTTTTTTAATGGTGATCCCAGCGAGACTCGAACTCGCGTTACCGCCGTGAGAGGGCGATGTCCTAGACCGCTAGACGATGGGACCGTCAAAAATCACTCCTTTAATAATCTAATTTTTTCGAACTTGCAAGATATTTTTTTTACCTGACCGCGAATTTTTGCCGCGACTTAACAAATTTTTGCAATGTTCCGTCCGCAGTCTTTGCCGAAAACGCGGCAGTATGGCGCCAGATAATCATCATAGGTTAATCCAGCATGGTTGCTCAAAATTTCCATCTCAACCCCGAACAATCTGACGCCGAAATCAGCTTCAATCATACCATTGCGCAGATAAAAAGCCTTGCGGCAGCGTCGTTGTTCGGCATTATCGGCATTGACTTTGGTGCTTTCAATTTCCAAACAAAAGTTTTTATCTTGCCAACGCTGTTCCAGCAGTTTAAGCGCCTGTGAGCCGATGCCGCTGCCGCGCTTTTCCGGCGCGATGGCAAAATAGGCCAGTAATGCGGTTGTTGCCGTGGTAAATACAATCGCCATACCGCAAAAAACGCTGCCGTCACCCTCCAGAGCCAAAATCTCCACCCCGTCCGCACGTTTGCTCAAAAACATCTCGAACGGCGCTCGTTGTTCGGCAGGAAAAGCCTCCGTATAAAGCTGTTCAATATCCCCAAGTTGTGCGGTTGTCTGTGCTTCAACGATTTTCATAAAATGCTCCGTTTTCGTTATATCAACCTTGCCATTTTAGCCGCACAATCCTTAATTTTCCGTTTCCGGCTCGTTAATCATAAACAATTTGTCAAATCCGCGTTGTGTTAAAATACGATAAGCCAGATAAGCATCATAACTTCCGTTGCCACGGATAAAGATATTTTTGCCTTGCGGAAGATGTTTGAGATTTTTACGTAATGTTGCCAGTGGAATATTGATATTTGTTTTGTCGGCGGCAGGATAAAAGTGTTTTTTTGAACGCACGTCAAGCAAAATATCGCCGTCGGCAATTTGAGCTAATCCGGCGGTTTTGAGCTCGCCGTGGCAAATTTCAGAGGCCAGTGAGCCGAGAATATTGAGAGCATCTTTGGCTCGCGAAAATTCCGGAAAATACGCCACCGGCAGGGCGGCCAAATCTTGTACACTGCCTCCTTTGAATATCAGCGCCGCCATGGTGTTGAGGCGGGAAAACACGCCTCTGCGTCCGGCTATCTGTATTCCGAAGATTGTACCATTTGATGCAAACAGCAGTTTCATCCGCAATTTGGCAGAATCAGGCATAAAATTTTCGCCGTCTCCGGTTGCAAGATAGAGCCGGTTAAAGTTTTGACTGTGCTGTCGCAATTCATTTTCGTTACAACCGGTTTGTCCGACGGCATAATCAAATACTTTAACAAAATGGTTACTAAGATTAAAATCTGTTTGCAAAAGTTTTCCCGCGATGACATCAGCTTCGGCTTTAGCCTGACGAATATCGGCTGTATCCGGCCGTGGCGGAACGATGATTGCCATATTGTAGTCAATTCTTTGGCCATTATTCAAAACAACATGATTAACTTCAAAACGGCATATTTCAACACCGGTCATAATATTGACGCCGGCCGCCTCAATCCTTCGTTTCAGAAAGAAAGCCATGTCGGCGTCAAGCCATGTCGGAATGATCGATGCCGAAGATATCAAACTAACTTTTGCACCGCCGTTCATGAGAGCCTCGGCCGTTGCTAAGGCTTTTTCTTCACTACCGAGGATAACCACGTTTTGATTATGTTTTTTTCTTAAAGCGACAATAATTTTTTGCGCTTCGTCCGGACTGCGCAACTCAAACACCGGAGCGCCGCTTTCAGTCGCAATTTTTGTTTGCAGCATCTGCGGCATAATCATCAGTTTGTCGTAATAGAGTTTCTTGCCGCCGGAAATAAGCAGGGTTTTATGCCTGTCATCGACAACTGCGACAGAGGTTCCGAGCCGCACGTCAATATTAAAAATTGTCTTCATTTCATCAGCCGTTGCGCCAATAAGCTCATCCGCATTCTTAACTTTTCCATTAAGCAAATAAGACAATCCGCCGGATGCAGCGGCAAGAGTATCGGATTTTTCAATCAAGGTAATGTCAGATTCTTCATCCCATCGGCGCAGATGAGTGGCCGCAGTTATACCGGTGTTGCCATTGCCGACAATAATCGTATGCATTAAGGGGTTCCTTTTTTTATGATATTGTTGCAGATATAATCTTTGTTCATGACATTTTTAAGCTTGACTTTTAAAGAAAAAGCTTTTATAAATCTGACGAATTTTCTAATTATGAGGCTCGAAAATTTACACACTCTACGGAGTGCCGCCAGTCAGCGAGGGTTCGCACACTGGCGTGCAATAGTATGTAGGAACTGGTTTTGAGGACAAAATGTTTGAAGCTTTGAGCGATAAACTGGCCGGCGTGTTTAACAAAATAACCTCGCGCGGCGTTCTGTCGGAAGACGACATTAACACCGCCATGCGCGAGATTCGCGTTGCGCTGCTGGAGGCGGATGTTTCGCTGCCGGTGGTTAAAGAGTTTATATCTCATGTCAAAGAACAGGCTTTGGGCGAAAAAGTTGTCCGCTCAATTCAGCCGGGGCAGATGGTCGTCAAAATCGTTCATGATGAACTGTTAAAGTTGCTGGATGCCGGTAATGCCGGCCTTAATCTGAATGCACCGGCACCGGTTTGTTTGCTGATGGTGGGGTTGCAGGGCTCCGGAAAGACCACGACCGCGGCCAAACTGGCCAAACGTCTGGCAGACAAACAAAAGAAAAAGGTCTTGCTGGTTTCTTTGGATATTTATCGTCCGGCGGCACAGGAGCAATTAGCGCAACTGGCGGCACAAATCAAAGGCACGGCGCTGCCGATTGTCAAAGGCGAAAAACCGGCTGCCACGACCAAGCGTGCGTTGGACTTTGCCAAAAAAGGCGGCTTTGATATTGTTATTTTGGACTCTGCCGGCCGCTTGCATATTGACCGCGAGTTAATGGATGAGGTCAAAGGAGTTAAGCAGATTGCCAATCCGACGGAAGTTTTGTTGGTTGCCGATGCAATGATTGGTCAGGACGCCTGCACCGTAGCCAAAGAATTTAACGAGCAGATCGGTGTTACCGGTCTGGTTTTAACACGGATTGACGGTTCGTCGCGCGCCGGTGCGGCGTTGTCGATGAAAATGACCGCCGGTGTGCCGATTAAATTTTTGGGCACCGGCGAAAAGCTTGATGAAATAGAAGAGTTTCACGCCGACCGTCTGGCCGGCCGCATTCTGGGACAGGGCGACGTCGTCTCGCTGGTTGAACGTGCCATGGATAACGTCAACAAAGAAGACGCCGAAAAACTGGCTCAAAAAATGATGAAAGGCTCTTTCAATCTGGAAGATATGCTCGCGCAGCTGCGTCAGATTCAAAAAATCGGCTCTCTGGGCGGCATTATGGGCATGCTGCCCGGCCTGTCCAAGTTTTCGTCGCAGATTGAGGCTGCCGGCGGCGATAAGCTGATTAAAAAGCAAGAGGCCATCATCTTATCAATGACCTTAAAAGAAAGACGCAGCCCGGATATTATCAAGGCTTCGCGCAAGAAGAGAATTGCCGCCGGAGCCGGCGTAGAGGTTCATGAAGTGAACAAGCTGCTCAAGTCTTATGAGCAGATGTCCGCGATGATGAAGCAAATGGGCAAACTCGGCGGAATGTCAAAACTGCTGGGTTCGCCGTTGTTAAAAAAATCTCCGTTCGGCGGAATGCCGTTCGGGGGCATGGGTGGCAAACTGCCTTTTTGAGGCGGGGCGCCGTTTGTTAATGAAAAACGAAAGGAAAATAAATGTCAGTACGTATCAGACTGTCTCGTGGTGGTTCTAAAAAACGTCCGTTCTATAAGGTTGTCGCCGCTGACCAGCGCGCTCCCCGCGACGGAAGATTTATCGAAAGACTGGGTTCTTACAATCCGATGCTGCCGAAGGATCATGCCGACAGATTTGTTATTAACGAAGAAAGAGTAAAATATTGGTTGTCGCAGGGTGCTCAGCCGACCGAAAGAATGGCCAAAATGCTTTCTGGCTTAGGTTTGGTCGCTGCGCCGGCTTTGCATGATCAGCCGAAGAAATCCGCCCCGAAAGCTAAGGCTTTGGAACGCATTAAGGAAAAAGAAGAAAAGGCCAAAGCTGCCGCTGAAGCCGCTGCTGCTGCCGAAGCTGAAGCCAAAGCCGCTGCCGAAGCGCCGGTCGAAGAAGCTGCTCCGGCTGAGGAAGCTTCTGCCGAATAATCTATTAGTTGTTTTAAGGTTTGGGTATTTATGACAAAAGATAAGGTTTGTTTGGGTGCGATTGTCGGTGTTCACGGCATCAGGGGCGAGGTTAAGGTCAAAAGCTTTTCCGAAGACGAAAAGAACCTGACCTGCTATGGTGTTTTGAGCAACGAGCAGGGCGACAAAACCTTTTCTCTCAAAATTGTCGGGCATTCCAAAGAACTGCTCCGGGTAAAGATTGAAGGCGTTAACGACCGCAACACGGCCGAAACCCTTGTCGGAACGGGGCTTTACGTCAACAGGGACAAACTGCCTTCTCTGGATGAAGAAGAATTTTATCATGCCGATTTAATCGGGCTTGAGGCCAGAGGCAAAGACGGCAGTATCGTCGGGAAGGTCAATGCGCTTTATAATTTCGGCGCCGGAGATCTGATAGAGTTGAAGACGGTTGACGGTGCGTTGGAGATGCTGCCGTTTACCAAGGAATTCGTTCCGGTCATAAATATCAAAGAACAGTTTATTATTGTTGAGATGATGCACTTTGCCGCAGACGAAGAGGGCGAAAGGAATGAGGGTTAAGGTTTTAACCATATTTCCCGAACTTTTTCCCGGATTTCTGGGAGCTTCGCTGACCGGCAGGGCTTTAGACGAAGGCAAATGGTCTTTGGAGGCGGTCAATATCCGCGATTATGCGTTTGACAAGCATGCCTCGGTAGACGATACCCCCTCGGGCGGCGGCGCCGGCATGGTTATGCGGGCCGATGTTCTAGGGGCGGCGCTCAAAGACTGCTATCGCGGCGGAAGGCTTTTGAATATGTCACCGCGCGGTGTGCCTTTAACTCAGGCCAAAGTTCGCGAACTGGCAGCCGAAGAAGAACTGACAATCATCTGTTCCCGTTTTGAGGGGATAGACGAGAGGGTTCTGGAAGCCTATGGTGCCGAAGATGTCTCGGTCGGCGATTATATCCTGACCGGCGGCGAGCAGGCGGCGATGATTATGCTTGATGCCGTTGTCCGGTTGCTTCCCGGAGTTTTGGGAAATGCGGAATCCGCCGTATCCGAAAGCTTTGAGGACAATTTGCTGGAATATCCGCAGTATACGCGGCCTACCGAAT
>CALYBB010000020.1 GCA_944393715.1 uncultured Alphaproteobacteria bacterium | reverse complement strand
GAGGCATTGGCGGAGGTTTTGGAGACCGGCGCGGATGATTTGACTTTGGCGGATATGAATGAGGAATCGGCCAATTATTTAATGCTTCAAACCAGACAACAGCTAGCGGTTAATTCGCTTTCGCTTGCGGCACAATCGGCACAGAGTATTTTGAGTGTGTTTTAAGATTTAAAAATCCTGTCATTCTACCTCAGGAAGTATGCTTGTCATTTAAAACTGTCACCCCGCCTCGGGAAACATTCTTCCCGAGGCTAAGGGGTCTTCTACTGTTTATAATACAAGCGGAAGATCGCTGATCCGGCGGAAGAATGCTTGCCTAACGGAGCGATGACAGGTTTAAATAAGAGGAATGCTTGGACGGGAGGGGTGACAGTTTAAATAAGAAGAATGCCTGCCTAACGGAGGGGTGACGGTTTTAAATGGCAAGGCGGCATGACATTATAGGGGTTTCGGCGGCATGATATTCTTTTTACCGTCATCCTATTCCCCTTTACCGTCATCCTGAGAGGCTTTAGCCTCGAAGGATCTCTTAGATTCTTCGTCGCAATTGTTCCTCAGAATGACAGGGAAAAGAAACGCTCCTCAGAATGACAAGAAAAAGAAAAGATCAGAATGACAAGAAAAGAAACATTTCTCAGAATGACAAAATCCTGTTATCCCCTTTACCGTCATCCTGAGCACCTTTACCGTCATCCTGAGCGGAGCGAAGGATCTCTTAGATTCTTCGTCGCAATTGCTCCTCAGAATGACAGAAAAAGAAAAGATCAGAAAGACGGGAAAAGAAACGCTCCTCAGAATGACAAGAAAAAGAAAAGATCAGAATGACAAGAAAAGAAATGCTCCTCAGAATGACAAAATCCTGTCATCCTTTTTTTTCTTGTCATCCTATCCCCCTTTTACTGTCATCCTATATCCCTTTACTGTCATCCTATTCCCCTTTCACCGTCATCCTGAGCGGAGCGAAGGATCTCTTAGATTCTTCGTCGCTGTTACTCCTCAGAATGACAGAAAAAGAAACGCTCCTCAGAATGACAAAATCCTGTTATCCCTTTTACCGTCATCCTGAGCACCTTTTCTTGTCATCCTGAGCGTGAGCGAAGGATCTCTTAGATTCTTCGTCGCAATTGCTCCTCAGAATGACAGAAAAAGAGACACTCCTCAGAATGACAAAATCCTATTCCCCTTTCACCGTCATCCTATATCCCTTTACTGTCATCCTATTCCCCTTTCACCGTCATCCTGAGCGTGAGCGAAGGATCTCTTAGATTCTTCGTCGCAATTGCTCCTCAGAATGACAGGGAAAAGAAACGCTCCTCAGAATGACAAGAAAAAGAAAAGATCAGAATGACAAGAAAAGAAACATTCCTCAGAATGACGGGGAAAAGGATGACGTCAAAATCATACCGTCTTGCCAATGAAAACAGCTCTCGCTATCCCTTGCGATTCTTGCCTTTGACGATTTCCAATTCGCCGTTTAACACGATAATATCTGCTGTATCATTATCGCTTATGTCGCCGTTCAATATCTTAATTGCCAGCTTGTTTTCAATATTAGTTTTAAGCAGGCGTTTGAGCGGCCGCGCCCCATAAACCGGATCATAACCGTTGTTAACGATCCAGACAAACGCCGTATCGTGAACATTGAGCTTGATATTGCGCGGGCTCAGGCGCTTTTCAATATTAGCAATCTGAATCTTGGCAATATCTTTGATATTATTTTTATCCAGTTTGTGAAAGATGGTAATTTCATCAATCCGGTTGATAAACTCCGGCCTAAACGACGCTTTAACAATATCCATCACCTGAGCGCGGATTTTTTTGCCGTCATCGGCGCCGGTTGCGTTGCTCAAAATATCCGATCCGAGGTTTGAGGTCATGATAATCAGCGTGTTTTTGAAATCCACCGTACGACCTTGTCCATCAGTCAGGCGCCCATCATCCAACACCTGTAACAAGACATTAAAAATCTCAGGATGCGCTTTTTCGACCTCATCAAACAAAAGAACGTGATACGGCCGACGGCGGACGGCTTCGGTTAAAAAACCGCCTTCCTCATAGCCGACATACCCCGGAGGCGAACCGATAAGTCTGGCTACCGAATGCTTTTCCATATATTCGGACATGTCAACCCGCAAAATGGCTTTTTCGTCATTAAACAAAAATTCCGCCACTGCCTTGCTGAGTTCAGTCTTTCCTACACCGGTCGGGCCGAGGAACAAAAAGGAGCCGATCGGCTGTCCGGCGTCCGAAATACCGGCACGCGACCTTCTGATGGCATTAGCCACTGCCGAAATAGCTTCTTTTTGCCCAACCACGCGTTTGCTCAAAAACTCTTCCATATGCAAAAGTTTTTCTTTTTCGCCGGCCAGCATTTTGTCGACCGGAATACCGGTGCGTTTGGATACCACATGGGCAATATCTTCTTCGGTTACCGTTTCGGTAAAGCTGTTGCGTTTGTTTTCAACTTTGCTTTCGGCATCACTGATCCTTTTTTCCAATTCCGGAATAATGCTGTACTGCAACTCGCCGGCGCGTTCAAGCTTACCCTCGCGCTTGGCAATCTCAACTTCAATCCGCGCCTTGTCCAGTTTGTCTTTTAAGACCGTAAAGTCGGCCAGTCCCTGCTTATCTTCACGCCATTTGTCTTCCAAACCTTTGGCTTTTTTCTCCAGCCCGTCGATTTCATAATTAATCAGTTCCAGCCGCTCTTTGGATTTGGCGTCGGTCTCACGCTTAAGCCCTTCGCGCTCGATTTTAAGTTGCAAAATACGCCGATCCAGTTCGTCCAGTTCTTCCGGCTTGGAGTCAATGGCCATCCGTAGAGCACTGGCGGCCTCGTCCATCAGGTCGATGGCTTTGTCCGGCAAAAAGCGGTCGGTAATATAGCGGTTAGATAGCGTCGCCGCGGCGATCAAGGCGCTGTCAGCGATTCGAACGCCGTGATGCAGCTCAAATTTTTCCTTAATACCGCGCAAGATGGAAACCGTATCTTCCACCGTCGGTTCGGCCACATAAATTTCCTGAAAACGGCGTGCCAAAGCTGCGTCTTTTTCAACATATTTCTTATATTCATTTAACGTCGTGGCACCCATACAATGCAATTCACCACGCGCCAGCGCCGGTTTTAAAAGGTTTGACGCATCCATGGCGCCTTCGGTTGCGCCGGCACCAACCAGCGTGTGCATCTCATCAATAAACAAAATAATCTCGCCTTCTGACGCTTCAATATCTTTCAACACGGCTTTTAAGCGTTCTTCAAACTCGCCGCGGAATTTGGCGCCAGCAATTAGGGCACCGAGGTCAAGCGCCAAAAGCCGCTTGCCGATAAGACTCTCCGGCACATCGTTATTGACAATTCTTATAGCCAGTCCTTCGACAATGGCCGTCTTACCGACGCCAGGTTCGCCGATTAAGACCGGATTATTTTTGGTACGCCGCGACAACACTTGGATAGCGCGGCGGATTTCCTGCTCGCGCCCAATAACCGGATCAAGTTTTCCTTCCTTGGCCTTGGCCGTAATATCAATGGTAAATTTTTTCAAGGCTTCAAAATTGTCTTCGCTGGTTTCGGAATCGGCCAGCCGCCCCTTACGATAATCATTAATCGCCTGATTAAGCCGTGCCGCATCAACACCGCCGGCTTTCAAAATATCATAAGCACTGTTTCCGGCTGTCACACTCAGTGCTTGTAACAGGCGCTCAATCGTCACGAATTTATCATTGGCCTTGTCCGCAAGATTTTCCGCCGCCGTCATTACGGTGGTAAATTCTTGGTTCATCAGAGTCTGAACGCCGCTGCCGCCGACCTGCGGCAGCTTAGCAAAAGCCTCATTGCTTTTTTCTTTAATTTTGATGACATCGCCGCCAGCCTTGGCAATCAATTCTTCAATCAATTTATTTTTGCCATCCAGCAGCACTTTCAGCAAATGCAGCGGCGTAATATATTGATTCTTCTGCGTTGCCGCCAATTGAACGACCGCTTCAATAATCTCTTTTGATTTAGATGTAAGTCTGTCAAAATCCATGATCTTAATACCTCCGTCTCTATATTATATAAATATAAGAAGAAAAGGACACGAAAATCAAGAGCGGCTTTTTATTTTTTCTTTAAGTGAATAAGCACAATATCCGATGGCGCCAAAAGACGCATTGTCGGCCCCCAAGTGCCGGCACCGCGCGAAACGAACAAATCCGTATTGTTGACGCGATACTGTCCGGCCAAATATTTGTTAGCCTGTTTAACAAACCAATGAAAAGGGAAGACCTGACCGCCGTGGGTATGTCCCGACAACACCAGATCCGCCAGTCCGCTGCTCAGGCTATCGATAATGTTTGGCGTATGCGAGAGCAAAATTTTATAATCTTCTTTTTTAGATTTATTAAATGTCCGCCACAAATTAACCCGCTCATACATAGTTCCCAAATCAGGAATTCCGGCAATAAAAACATTGGTATTGTTAATGTGCAGCCCGCCATTAAACAGAAATGTCAGGTTATGGTCGTTTAAGACCCTCTTTGAGGCATAAATATCGTTATAGAATTCATGGTTTCCCATAATACTGTAAACGCCAAAAGGAGCGCTCAGCTCCCTAAGGACATTAAGATGTTCTTCAATCAAGACAACATTGTCGTCAATGGTGTCTCCAGTAATAACGATAACATCGGGGTTAAGCATGTTAATGTCATTAACCAAAGTTTTAATCCGGTTGATTGGTGTTGCACGGTTAATATGCATATCGCTGACATGTGCAATGGTCATGTCGTTTTTAATCTTGTCCGAATACAAAGTAATTTCAATAACATCAGGCTGTTTATATCCCTGATAAAAAGCATAAACGCCGATGATGATGCTAAAGACAACAACTAAAAGATTTGCTTTACCAAGCAAGGACAAATTTTTCGGATGGATATGCCAGCCGCTTCTGCCCAACAGACGGGCAATTCCGTAAATGGCGTACCAGATGATATCGCGCAGCATAATCATAATAAACAAAATAAAAACAAATCCCATTGAACCGTACAAAAAGTGGGATATAGGCCTATAAACGCTTATGCTGAGAGCGTCCGTCATCGTAAGAAAATACATAATCAAAGGCGCAAACCAACCTAAAAAAATAAAAACAACCGTCAAAATTTTAATAGGCACTTTCAAGTCGCTGTAGCCGACCAACGTCTTAACCGTTATAACACAACAGGCCGTAGCAATAATCAAAAAAGAAAAAAAGAAAAACATTATTTTCTTCCCTATCAACGCGTAGTTTCAATTAAGATTCTGCCCTCGGCATGTTCTCTTTTAAGGTTCCTTTGCTGGATGCTATCCGATGGGAGGGGGTAGAAGTTTTTTCTGAAATTTCAATAACTTTAAAAGCTTTTTTTGTTGTTTTAGGTTTTGTTTCGACCAAGACTTCAGATGATGCATCGTCAGACGCTTCTTTTG
This sequence comes from uncultured Alphaproteobacteria bacterium, assembly GCA_944393715.1. Taxonomy (GTDB): domain Bacteria; phylum Pseudomonadota; class Alphaproteobacteria; order RF32; family CAG-239; genus CAZU01. The sequence goes on along the minus strand of CALYBB010000020.1, from coordinate 43,890 downwards.
CTTTAGAGGCAGCTTTTTTGCCGCGCGGCAAGGGTTTTGTTTCAACCAACGTCTTATCGGAATCCGTTATATCTGTTGCCGAAGTATCTTCCTTAGTCTCGGCAGAATCTACAGTGCGTGTATCAGCGGATTCGCCTGCCTGTTCGGCTTCTTTAGGTGCAAATCGGGCATTTTTACGCTCATTAATCTCAGTAACAATTTTGCGATAATGCTCGGCATACTGGCGGAAGACTTCAGCCTCGACATAATTTCCGTTGCTGTGAGCCTCTTTAGCCAATTCGTTGTAACGTTTAATCAAATCCAAAGCCGTCCCGCTGCATTTTCCGGCGGGAGATATACTATCAAATTTGTAGTTAATGGAAAAGACCTGACTATTATAATTATTATTGCGATATTTAACTTTCTTCATAAACAATTACCATAAAAAATATTCACGCAAAGTGCGAATATAAATTAAAAGATCAAAACATTTGAGAAAATATTTCCGGCGCCGCGACAAAATGCAACACCTCATAACAATGCCATAATAATCAAACTTTTGCGAAATGCAAACTATTTTTTCAAAATTATGCAGCGTTCAATACCACTAAGATCTCGAGCTTTTTTTAATAAGTTAAAACCGTGTCCAACGGCAATATCGGCAATTTTATCAGCTTGGTTTTCTCCGCCTTCAAAAAGCAAATATCCTTCCGGTTTTAGCAGTTGTCCGGCCAGTCCTGATATTTTGCGGAAATCGCGCAGGCCGTCTTTGCCCCCGTCAAGAGCCGTTAGCGGATCAAAATCTTTGACTTCGCGGTCGAGTAGATTTATTTCTCCGCTCGGAATATAAGGCGGATTGCTGACAATTATATCAAATCTACAACCGAGTTTTTGTAATATGTCTTGATCAAACCAATCTAACAGCATCAATTTTATCCTCTGTTCAACGCCGATTCTTTGGGCGTTGCGTCGTGCTGTCTCCAAAGCTTTTTCAGAAATATCCGTTCCGATGCCTTCAAGGGAAGGCACATCGGCCAACAACGACAAAATAATGCAGCCGGAGCCGACGCCGAACTCTAATATTTTGGTAAAATTATTTTGCCGCACAATCTTTGCTGCCTCTTCAACCAAAATTTCCGTATCCGGTCTAGGCGACAGCACATGGCAGTTGACTTCAAAATCATATTTATAAAAACCTCGATGCCCGATAATTTTATCAACAGGGCAATGTTCGGCGCGTTGCCCAATAAAAGTCTCAAATTTGACAAGCTGATTCTCGGTTAGATCTTTGTCATAAAAATATATCTCATCAGGAGCAATATCCAGTGCACAAGCCATCAACAACCGTAGCTCTTGCCGACTTGTTTCAATACCTTTCAAGCGCAAAAGCCGCAAACTTTCTGCCATCAGATCCGAAATGCTTGTCATTTCATCACACCCGTTTCAAATATCTTTTTTAGGACCGCCTTTGGAATAAAGCCACAAAACCAACTTCTTTCATTTTCAAAGAAGAGCAGCACACAATTTATTTTTTTATCGGCACTATTTCTTTACGGAAACGGCAAGCAACACAAGCTGTTGCAATTTTTTAAAAGCCGCTTCTTCAATTTGACGCACTCTCTCTCGGCTGATTCCGAATTTTTCGCCGACCTCATTCAAGGTTTGCGGATCTTCTGTTAGCAAACGGTTCTTAACGATGTATTGCTCACGCTCATTAAGCTGTGCCAAACATTGTAGCAAAATAGCCTTCTTATACGCAGCCTCCTGATGCCGAGCAACCCGTTCCTCAATATTTTGGCTCTTGTCCACCACAAGGTCAATCCGTTCGTTTTCATCCTCATCCGAAACATTAACATTAAGCGATGTATCACCGCCCAGCCGCATATTCATTTCTTTAACATCGTCTTCATTGACAACAAGCTCTTGAGCAATGGCCTTAACTTCCTGAGGTGCCAGCTCCTTGTTATCATAAATACCCAATTTATTCTTTATGCGTTTCAGATTATAAAAAAGTTTTTTTTGTGCGGCACTTGTACCTATTTTCACCAAAGACCATGACCTCAAAATATAGTCATTGATTGAGGCTTTAATCCACCAGATAGCATAAGTTGCCAAACGCACTTTTTTAGAAAGATCAAATTTTCTAACCGCTTGCATCAAACCAAGATTAGCCTCGGAGATAATATCGGCCAAAGGCAGGCCATATCGGCGATAAGTCAGAGCAATTTTAGCCGCCAACCGCAAATGAGAGGTAACCAAAATTTGCGCCGCCTGCATATTGCCGTTTTGTTGCAAATCCGTAACAAGCTCTTTTTCCTGCTCTTCGGTCAAAACAGGAAAGGTCTTGATCTTTTCAAAATAAGCGGCCAGAGAATTATCATTAACAACAGCCGGCAGCTGGCATTTTCTGACAACAAGTTCGTGATCTTTGCTCATAAATCTTCCTGATTTCCTTTCATATTACCCTTATCTGATATAGGCATAAACACCACCTCTGTCAAGGGCTCAACAGCCAACCATAATAAACCAGTTATCCCTGTTTTGCAACAGCTAATTGTCATCAAAGACAAAGCTTGGAATATTCAGATCGCTGAAATTAATAATATCAACCCGCACACGGTCTTCATCATCATACATCAGCAAATAAATTTCTGTTTCCAACGCCGGATTGTCATTCAGGCATATTTTAAAATTTTCATCAGAGAGTCTATTATTAATCTTAAGCTCTACAAGTCTTCCGGCAAGTTCGGGATATATGTCCGGCGAAATTTCATTAGCATCAAAGGGCACAAAATGATCTATATTTTTCAAAGTCAACTGCGAGCGGCGTTTTTGAACAATCGTCTGTTTAGGGGATACAATGTAAGGTTCCAGAGTTTTCCTCGTCAGTTCTTTTAGTCGTTGATTTTCACAGTCCGGTTTGGGGTTGACGGGAGCAAAAGCCGACACAAAGCCTTGTTCAATTACTTTTACAAAGCTTTTATCCGGATATCCGAAAACATTGGTTTCTTCTTCCAACACGGTTTCCTGAGCATTTGCGGGCAAAACGCCCATAGCAAGAAACATTAGTGCTGTCAGATATTTCTTCATAGGTTTTTCCTAAAAATTAATTGATTTCGGTGTCCTCGGAAAAGGAATAACATCGCGAATATTGCCGATTCCGGTTATAAGCATCATCATCCGTTCAAACCCGAGGCCGAAGCCGGCGTGCGGCACCGATCCATAGCGTCGGGAGTCCAAATACCATTCATAATCGGCCTCTGTCATGCCCATTTCTTCAATGCGCTTAATCAAAACGTCCAGCCGTTCCTCGCGCTGTGAACCGCCGATAAGTTCGCCAATCCCCGGCACCAAAACATCCATTGCCGCCACCGTACGCCCGTCATCGTTTAAGCGCATATAAAAGGCCTTGATCTCTTTCGGATAATCACGAACAATAACCGGTCGCCTAAAATGCTCTTCGGCCAAAAAGCGCTCATGTTCGGTCTGCAGATCAATGCCGAATTCCGGTTTGTATTCAAACGTCTTGCCGGAGGCTTTCATAATATCAATCGCTTCGGCATAGGTAATACGTGCAAAATCGCTGTTCAAAATGTGATTGAGCTTGGCAAGAAGTCCCTGCTCGACAAATTTATCAAACAACGCCAGATCATCGGCACAGGTGCCCATCACATACTTGATGCAGTACTTGACCATATCTTCGGCCAAATCCATATCATCATAAATATCGGCAAAAGCCATCTCCGGTTCAATCATCCAAAACTCGGCGGCGTGACGTGTGGTGTTAGAGTTCTCAGCGCGGAAAGTCGGCCCGAAAGTATAAATATCACCCAATGCACAGGCATACATCTCGCCGTTAAGCTGACCGGAAACCGTCAAGCGTGCCTCTTTACCAAAAAAGTCCTGACTGTAATCAATCTTGCCGTCCGGCGTACGCGGCGGATTGTTGATGTCAAGCGTTGTTACCTGAAACATCTCGCCGGCGCCCTCGCAGTCCGATCCGGTAATAATCGGCGTATGAATATAGCGAAAGCCGCGTTCGTTAAAAAATTTGTGAATGGCATAAGACAACTCCGAGCGCACGCGAAAAGCGGCGCCGTATTTGTTGGAGCGCGGACGCAAATGCGCAATGCTGCGCAAATACTCATCGCTGTGTTTTTTCTTTTGCAGTGGGTAGTCTTCCGGTGCCAGTGAATAAATTTCAATTGTTTCCGCAACTACCTCAAACTTCTGGTTGCCGCCTTGCGACAATACCATCTCTCCGGTTACGGCAACTGACGAACCTGTGGTCAGCTTCTTGACAGCATCATAGTTGCTCAGGTCATTACGAGCAATAACCTGCATATTTTTGAGGCATGAACCGTCATTGACCTCAATAAAAGAAAAATCTTTGGCGTCGCGGCGCGTTCTGATCCACCCCTTGACCAACACTTGTTTAACCGGTTGTTCCGCTTGCAGTAATTGAGCAATTTTAGTTCTTTTAAGCATTTTGTTTCTAACCTCAGATTCCGTTGATAATTCAGCAAAATTGCAACCACTATAGTACAGCTTTAAGCAAATGTCCAGCATTGACAAATTTTATTCTACAGTTTAGACTCAAACAAAACTTAACTTAAAAACTCTTTAAGGACAATGAAAATGAAAAAACAGCTTCTAACAATCAGCGCGGCGGCTTTGCTGCTTTCAGCTTGTGCGGCAAACATCAATTCCGATCATTATAACACCTCCGCCACCGGTGCGGTGGGGCAGGTCATGGGCTGCACGGTGGTTAATGTCCGTCAGGTTAATGTTTCCTCGGATGATTCGTCAGCCGGAGCTGTTTTAGGCGCCATCGGCGGCGGTGTAGCCGGATCGACCATCGGCCATGGACGCGGCAGTGTCTTGGGAGCATTGGGTGGTGCGGCTCTGGGCGGCGTTGCTGGCAATATGGCACAAAAAGGGCTGACCAGCCAAACCGGCGTTGAATATATCGTTCGTCTGGACAACGGCACCATGCGCACCATCACTCAGGGAACTGATGTCTATATGCAACCTGGTCAGCGTTGCTACTTGCTTTATGGCGATCAATCGCGTATTATTCCGGCTAACTAAGACAAAAATAAGTAGTCGTTTTATTCTTTGGCGGCGTCTTAGAACAAAGGCGCCGTCAATGTTCGTTTAACGGTTGACAAGCATACGCATCTTCGTCACATCTAGTTTAAATATTTTTCTTGCCTTCGTAAAAGATTTTCGCTAACTTTGTTCTTGCCGTGGCGTGTTGTCGCGGCGGAGTGTCACGACTCCTTACAAGAAAAACTCTCCTTTTTGGGGAGCTGCCGATATAAGCATATTTAAATGAAGAATGCTTCCCAACCCAAGGCGGGGCTTAAAGCTTATTTTTTTGCCTCAATGATTTTAATCGCTTCTTCCAAGGTCGGCTCATGACCGGAAATATTTTTCGGAATGGCATAATTGGTGCGCCCGCACTTAAGATAAGGTCCGTAACGCCCCATCAACAGCACGATTTCCTGTTTGTTTTTCGGATAAATACCCAACGTTTTGCCGGCCGGTTTTTCCTTAGCGCCGGCCAACAATTCTTTAGCGCGTTCCAGAGAAATGTTAAAAATTGTGTCATTACCGCGCAGCGAAACCGATTTACCGCCGCATTTGATGTAGGGGCCAAACTTGCCGGAGTTAACTTCAATACCGTCGCCCAAATTATATGGCAGGCTGAGTAGTCTCTGCGCCTGTTCAAGCGTTATTTCTTCCGGTGTGATTCCTCTGGGCAAAGAGGCACGCTTAGGCTTTTCGGTGGTGGCGGTTTGGTCTTCGCCCAGTTGCACATAAAAACCGTAAGGTCCTTTTTTAAGGTAGATATGAAGCCCGTTCATCTCGCCCAAAAGCTTATCAGCCACTTCTTTAACTGTCGGCGCGGCGTTACTCTCTTCATCTGTTGTGTCAACCAAAGGCTTGGTATATTTACACTCCGGATAATTGGAACAGCCGATGAAGGCGCCGTATTTGCCAAGCTTGATACTCAAACGCCCCTTGCCGCATTCCGGACAAACCCGCGGATCTGACCCATCTTCACGTGGCGGAAACAGATGATTGCCCAAAACCTCGTCAATTTTTTCAATCACCTCGGAAACCTGCAATGGTTTAACCGCATCAACATTGCGGATAAACTTAACCCAAAAACCTTCCAGCAGTTTTTTCCATTGCATTTCACCGGCCGAAACATCGTCCAAAAATTCTTCCATCTGCGCGGTAAAATCATACTCAACGTATTTTTTGAAAAAGTTTTCCAAAAAGACGGTTACAATTCGTCCGCGGTCTTCGGGAATAAAGCGCAACTTTTCCACCCGCACATATTTACGTTCCTGCAACACGGCAATAATCGTTGCATAAGTTGACGGCCGTCCGATGCCGAGTTCTTCCAACTTTTTGACCAAACTGGCTTCGGTAAAACGCGGCGGCGGCGCCGTAAAATGCTGCTCAGTGGTGATCTCACCTTTGTCAAGTTTTTCGCCATTTTCGACATTCGGCAAAATCCGGTTTTCATCTGTCTCATCGCTGTCATCTTTGGATTCTTGATACAATTTCAAAAATCCGTCAAAAGCGATAACCTGCCCATTGGCACGCAGCAAAATTTGTTTATCTTTTGAGCGAGAGTCAATAACAACTCGGTCTAAGATCGCCGGATTCATCTGGCAGGCCACCGTGCGCTTCCAGATCAATTCATATAATTTATGTTCGTCGGCCGCCAGTTTGATTTCCATTTTTTTCGGCGTGTTCATCACATCGGACGGACGAATGGCCTCGTGTGCCTCTTGGGCATTTTTCGACTTGGTTTTATATTCTTTGGCTTGCTTCGGCAGGTATGCTTCGCCAAAATATTTGACAATCGCCTCGCGGCAGGCGGCAATCGCTTCGGCCGACAGATTAACCGCGTCGGTACGCATATAAGTAATATAACCTTCCTCATACAGTTTCTGCGCAATTTGCATGGTCTTTTTGGCCGAAAAACGCAGCTTGCGCGCCGCTTCTTGTTGCAGGGTAGAGGTTGTAAACGGCGGTGCCGGATAGCGATTGGCTTTTTTACGTTCGACATTTTCCACCGCAAAATCCTGAGCCTCGATTTTCGCTTTTGCTTCCAGCGCTTTGGCTTCGGTATTAATATCAAATTTATCAAGTTTTTTGCCGTCCAGTTCAACCAGTCGCGATTTAATCAAAGCCTGTTTTGCTGTAAGCAGGTCGACGTCAATCGTCCAATATTCTTCCGGTCTAAAGTTTTCGATCTCGGTTTCGCGGTCGCAGATCAAGCGTAGTGCCACCGACTGCACTCGTCCGGCCGAACGCGACCCCGGAAGTTTGCGCCATAAAACCGGCGATAAAGTAAACCCAACCAAATAATCAAGCGCACGGCGCGCCATATAGGCTGAGACCAGATTATCGTCAATCTGTCGAGGATTCTTAATGGCTTCAGTTATGGCCGATTTTGTAATTTCGTGAAAAACCACACGTTCGATTTTCTTGTCTTTAAGGGCTTTTTTGGCCTTTAATTCTTCCAAAATATGCCAAGCAATAGCCTCTCCCTCTCTATCTGGGTCGGAAGCGAGGACGAGTGTGTCGGCATTTTTAAGCGCTTTGACAATATCCGCCAGCCTTTTTTTGCCGCCGGAACTCAACTCCCACGTCATAGCAAAATCATCATCGGGGTTAACCGAGCCGTCTTTGCTCGGCAAATCGCGAATATGCCCAAAACTGGCCAGCACCTGATAATCTTTGCCCAGATATTTATTAATGGTTTTTGCCTTGGCCGGCGATTCGACGATAACTAACTTCATGACCATCCACTCAAAATTCAAAATTACTTCACGCGTGCCACCTTGTTTCCCGACCGCCTTTCAACAATTCCCTGCATCTCAAGCTCAAGAATTTCCATTGCAATTTCAGAGGCCGTTTTGCCGGTCAAACGGATCAACTCGTCAATATCGACGCCGCCCGTCGTCAACAAGTCAACAAGATTTTCCGGTTCGTCTTTTCGGTTGCTAAAAGTAGCATCATTATTTTCAAAGACAAGAATTTTTTGTGCCGTTTTTTGTTTTTTGGGAGGCGGACATATTTTATTACCTTTTAAAAAAGGTAATATATCGGCAGCTTTTTCGGCTAAAACGGCACCTTTTTTTATCAACAGGTTTGATCCTTGCGTTCTCGATTCGCCGGGCGTCCCTGGCACGGCAAAAAGCTTTTTGTTTTGTTTTTGCGCCAACTGCGCGGTAATCAGTGAGCCGGATTTCAGACCGGCCTCAATCACCAAAACGCCTTCGCTTAATCCGGCAATAATTCTGTTGCGCTGGGGAAAATGTCTCGGGTTGGCCTGTGTGCCGAGAGGCAGCTCGGAAACGACACAGCCGTTGATGATAATTTGTTCGTAGAGTTCAGCATTTTCGACCGGATATGGGACATCGGCGCCGGTTCCCAAAACGGCAATGGTTGCTCCGGTTTCGCCATTGGCATACATGGCTCCTTTGGCTGCCGAAGCATCTATTCCTCGCGCCATACCCGAGATAATGCGAACGTCTTGATTAGTCAGATCAAAGGCAAAACGAGCCGCAGTCTTTCGTCCGATAATCGAGGCATTGCGGCCGCCGACAATCGCCAGCGATTTAGCGTAGTCTAACGCATCCGTTTGACCTTTAACATACAAAACCGGCGGCGCTGACGGCAGGCTTTTCAGCATTGTGGGATAATCATCATCGGTATAAAGCAAAATGCGAATATTTTTTGCTGCCGCATTTTCAATTTCTTGTTGAGCCTGATCGACGCTCCATGGCTGATATTTGCCGTGTTTTTCGATATATTCAACAGCTGCGGCAGCCGACCCGCATTCTTCAGCCAGCCGATAAAAATTTCCTGCCCCGATTCCAAAAGTATTGATCAGCCGCAGGGCGGCAATTACTGCATTGGTAGCGGCCACTTATTTATCCTGTTTTTTGAAATGTATTTTGCTTTCTTCGCCTCTAAACAGTCGGCAGATGTTAGCATGATGCCGCGCCAGCACCAACAATGCCAGCATACTATAAAAGGCGGTATAGACCGGTTCGGCATAAAAAAACGCGAATATCGGCAGCGACAATGCCGCGCAGATGGCCGCCAGCGAGGAATATCTGAATAAAACCGCCATCACCAGCCACACTCCTAAAAGAGCCGACGCAATCACCGGCTGGGTAACCAAAACAAAGCCGAAAGCGGAAGCCACGCCTTTGCCGCCCTTAAATTTGAGCCATATCGGAAAGTTATGTCCGATAACGGCCATAGAACCGGCAATCATCGCTGCCAAAACATTGCCGTCTACCACCCAGCCGCAGATCATCATAGGTTTCATCACGGCATATTTAAGCGCCAGCCAAGCAATAATTCCGGCCTTTGAGGCATCTAAAACAAGTGTCAACAGAGCCAGCCATTTATTTCCTGTACGCAAAACATTCGTGGCGCCAATGTTACCGGAACCTATTTTGCGAATGTCGCCATAACCAGCCAAATAGCACAAAACCAAACCAAAAGGAACCGAGCCGAGCAAATAGCCGCCGATTCCCCATAAACAAAAAAGCATTGTCTCAAACATCAGTCTGAATCTCCATATCAACGAAAGCTATATATTTAATATTCGGAAACTTTTTATTTGGCAACCGTCATTTTACACCTCATTGCATAAACCAGACGCACTTATTCACTTTTTAGCAACTTTTTCAGATTAATTGTTAAGGGATTAAAAAATTTTAATGACAAAACGATTCTATCGGTTAATATAAAAAACAAAATAAAATAAACTCATGCATAAGGTTAACCAATGAAGCCTGTATACAAAAGAGTCTTGCTCAAGCTTTCGGGCGAAGGGCTGATGGGCGGTTTGGATTTCGGTATGTCGCCGGAGGTCTTACACTCGCTTGCGGCTCAGATCAAAAAAATCCGCGTTGCGGGTGTTGATATCTGTATCGTCGTGGGCGGCGGCAACATTTTTCGCGGTGCTAAAGAGGCAGCCAAAGGCATGAACCGCACCGTAGCTGATCAAGTAGGTATGCTGGCAACTTTAATGAATGCGCTGTGCCTGCAAAATGCGCTTGAAAATCAAGGTGTCGATGCGCGCGTCTTATCCGGTTTGAGTGTGCCGCAGGTTTGCGAAAATTATATGTATCGTCGCGCGTTGCGCCATTTGCAAAAAGGTCGGGTTATCATCTTTGCTGGCGGCACCGGAAATCCTTATTTTACCACCGATACCGGCGCGGTCTTGCGCGCTTCCGAAATGCAGTGCGAGGTGGTTTTAAAAGCCACACAAGTCGACGGCGTTTATTCGGCAGACCCCAAAAAGGATTCGTCGGCAGAGCGTTTTGCGGAAATAAGCTATGATAAGGTTATCAAGGATCAACTCAAGGTTATGGATTTGACGGCGGTTTCTCTGGCTAAGGAGAATAACATTCCTATTTTGGTATTTTCTCAGCACACTCAAAATGCTTTGGAGAATATCATACAAGGCAAAGGAATTTTTACAATCATCAAATAACGAGGTATTCACAATATGGCAGATTTTTCTGAAATTAAAAATGACGCAAAAAGCAGAATGGACAAGACCATTGAAACGCTCAAATCTGATTTTGGTTCTTTGCGTGCTGGTCGGGCTCATGTCAGCCTGCTGGATGGTATTATGGTAGAAGCTTACGGTTCAATGACGCCATTGGTTCAGGTCGGCACGGTTTCCGTTCCGGACGCTCGCACGTTATCGGTCAGTGTATGGGATCGCGGTTTGGCCAAGGCAGTTGAAAAAGCCATTATGGAATCAGACTTGGGGCTTAACCCTTCGTCAGATGGCCAGTTGATTCGCATTCCGGTGCCGCCGTTGTCCGAAGAACGCCGCAAAGAATTGTCAAAAATAGCCGGTAAATACGCTGAGGGAGCCAAAGTTGCTGTCCGAAATATCCGCCGTGATGCACTGGACGGGGTCAAAAAGCTCAAAAAAGACAATCAGATATCTGAGGACGAAGAAAAGCGTTTCGAAAATGAAATTCAGAAATTGACGGACGATGCCACCAAAAAAATAGATGAGCTGCTGGCGCAAAAAGAAAAAGATATTATGCAGGTATAACTGCGGGATAGCAACGGTGACGAATAAACTTAAACATATAGCCATTATTATGGACGGCAACGGTCGTTGGGCGCAGAAAAGAGGCTTACCGCGGACGGCAGGGCATAAAAAAGGTGCCGAAACTTTGCAACAAATAGCCAAAGCTGCGGCAGATATGGGAATTGAATATCTGACGCTTTATGCCTTTTCAACTGAAAACTGGAAAAGGGATAAAGGCGAAGTCGATTATCTGATGAATTTATTGCGCCAATACCTAAAATCCGAACTCAAAGAGATTCAAGATCGCGGCGCCCGTATCAAATTTATTGGCGAACGACAAATGCTGGCCGACGATATTAAAGCCGAAATGTCTCGCATTGAAAAAGAGACCGCCGGCAACAACAAATTAACGCTTTGTGTGGCTTTAAGCTACGGATCCAGAGCCGAAATTGTCGCGGCGGCAAAAAAAGCGGCTGAATTAGTTGCCAAAGGCTCTTTGGAGCCGGAACAACTGACAGAAGACATGTTTGGAAGCTTTTTGTATACGGGGGAAATGCCGGATCCTGATTTGGTTATTCGCACCAGCGGCGAACAACGAATAAGCAACTATCTGCTATGGCAAATTGCCTACAGCGAATTTTATTTTACACCGACATTATGGCCGGATTTTTCAGCAAAAGAGCTGGAAGAAATTATTGCAGATTTTAATTCACGGGAGAGACGATATGGAAAAGTCTAGTATCAATTCGTTTGCCAAAAGGCTGATAACCACGGTTATATTGGTGCCGTTTGTTGTCTATTGTGTGGTGAGCGGCTATACATCAATGTACATGCTGGCGATGCTCGGAACCGCATTATTATCGTGGGAATGGGCAGTTATGGTGCCGAACAAACGAGCCCCTTTTTTTGCTGTTGTATACTTCTTTGTCGCCATAACGGCTATTTTACTCGGTTCGTTGGAAGGTTGGATTGTCAGCATGATTTTGGCTTTGGCTCTGGCGCTGCATAAAACCAAAGATGAAAACCATCGTTGGCTGTTGCTGTTGGGGATTCCCTACATTTCCGTTGGTCTTTGGGCTTTTGTTGAGATTTATACGCTCTACGGTTCGCAAATGGTTTTGTGGTTTTTGTTCTTGGTTTGGGGTGTCGACATCGGCGGCTATGTGTTTGGTTGCACTCTGAAAGGACCAAAATTGGCGCCAAAAATTTCGCCGAACAAGACTTGGACAGGGCTATTTGGCGGCGTTATTTTGGCCATGGCTGTGAGCTATGCTGTCTGCTGGTATTTTAACGCGGCAGATTGGAGCATTTTTAGGTTCTATTTGGTCATGGCTGGTATTTTGGCTGTCATTGCTCAGATTGGCGATTTAATTGAATCAGCCATTAAGCGTCATTTAGGTTTGAAAGATTCCAGTGATCTGATTCCGGGGCACGGCGGTTTTTTTGATCGGGTCGACGGACTTCTTTTTGCGGCGCCGTTTGCCGTTTTAATGCTGCGTAATCTCATTTTAGTTATAAATTAACGGGAGTTGTTGATGGATTGGCTTATTAATGCGGCTTATTATATAATACCATTTATTGTCCTCTTAGGCATTTTGGTATTTGTGCATGAATTTGGTCATTACATTGTCGCCAAATTGTGCGGCGTTAAGGTTGCCGAATTTTCCATCGGTTTTGGCAAAATGTTGTGGGGGCGGCACGATTCCTCTGGAACATTATGGAAAATTTCTGCCATTCCGTTAGGCGGCTATTGCAAATTTTTGGGCGATATGGATGAAGCTTCTGGCGGTAGCGCGGCTGATAAATTGTCGGAGGAAGATAGAAAGTACGCCTTTGCTTTCCAAAATCCATTCAAAAAACTTGCCATTGTTATTGGCGGTCCCGGATTCAATTATTTGTTTGCTGTTTTGGTGTTTGCCTTAATGTTCCTTGTCTACGGCAAGATGGATTTTCCGCCGGTCGTCGGGGAGGTTATCAAGGGAAGTGCTGCCGAAAAGGCAGGCGTTTTGCCGCAGGATAAAATATTGAGTGTTGACGGCCACGAGGTCAAAACTTTTCAAGAATTTCGCCAAGAAATTGACATGAATACGGATGGCACGGTAGATTTGGTGTTGCAGCGCGGAGACAAAAAGATAAATTTGACGGTTGAGCTTAAAACCATTCCTCTGGAAGTTGAGCCCAATCAGGATCAAAAGCCGATGCTTGGCGTTGCTTCGGTAACTACCGTAGAGTTTAATCCGATAAAATTATCTTTGCTCGAATCAATCAAGGAAGCCGGTCTTATGACATGGCAAATAACTGTTGTAACCTTGCGCGGTGTTGGCCAAATGATTACCGGTGCCCGCGGCACCGAAGAACTCGGTGGCATCGTTCGTATTGCCGAAATGAGCGGAGATATTACGAGGACTAGCTCTTGGCTTGATTTTGTTGTGTTTATGGCGCTGTTGTCAATCAATCTGGGGTTGATAAATCTGTTCCCGATTCCTCTTTTGGATGGGGGGCACGTTGTGATTTATCTGATTGAGATTGTCATTCGCCGCGAAATTAACGAGCAAGCCAAAGAATATGTTTTTAAGGCGGGTTTTATGTTACTAATCGCCTTAATGTTGTTTGCAACTTATAATGATTTTGCCAGATTGTTTAATCGCTGGTTTTCATAAAAAAGACTTAGGGGATAAATGATGAAAAAAATATGTTTGGGAACTTTTATTCTTGGTTTGATGGCTTCAACCAGCGCTTATGCAGCATCAAGTTATGTCAAAGATATCAAAATAGAAGGTTTGAAGAGAGTCGAGCCGGAAACGGTTTTGTCCTATATTGATATCAAATCCGGACAAAGTGTCAGCGATGAAAAATTGAACGAAGCCCTAAAACATCTTTATGCCACGGGGCTGTTTGAAGACGTTGCTATCAATATTAATGCCGTGGGCACAATGTTTATCAGCGTTTCTGAAAATCCGATTATTTCACAAGTTTTGTTTGACGGCAATGATAAGGTTGATGATGACATGCTGGAAAGTGAAATCACTCTGGCGCCGCGTGCAACTTATTCCCGTGCCAAAGTTCAGGATGATGTCCGCCGCATATTGGAGGTTTATCGCCGCAGCGGTCGTTATGCCGCAGTGGTCAACCCCGAAATTATCCGCAGGGACCAAAATCGGGTTGATTTGATTTTTAATATTGACGAAGGGCCTCTGGCCGCGATTGATAAAATCAACTTCATCGGCAATGTTCATTATTCTTCGGATGAGCTTAAAGAAGCCATCATGAGCAAAGAAAGCCGTTGGTATCGTATCTTTTCTTCGGCCGAAAACTATGATGCCGAAAAAACCAATTATGATAAAGAATTGTTGCGCCGTTTTTATCTGAAACGCGGCTATGCTGATTTTCGCGTTGTTTCAGCGGTCGCTGAACTAAGTCCTGATAAGACATCTTTCACAATAACTTTTGTTGTTGATGAAGGGCGTCGTTATACCATTCGCAATGTTGACATTGTTTCGGATATCTCGGACGTAAAGGCGGAAGACTATACGCGCTTTATTGAAGTTGAATCCGGAGAGCGATACAATTCGGACGATATCGACGACACGGTTTCGGTTTTGACCGATGAGCTGGGCAAAAAAGGTTTTGCTTTTGTTAATGTCGAACCGGAAATAAACAAAAATACGGCCACCGGCGAGGCTGATATAACTTTCCGTATTCGCGAAGGGGCACGTTTGTTTGTTGATCGCATTAATATCCGCGGCAATAATCGGACTCAAGATAAAGTTATTCGTCGCGAAATGCGTATTGAAGAAGGCGATGCTTTCAATGCTTCAAAGATTAAAGATTCGCGCCGCAATATCGAAAATTTGGACTATTTTGAAAAAGTTGACATCAATACCGTGGCCAAAGACGGCAACCGTGCTGATCTAGATATTGATGTCAAAGAAAAATCAACAGGCTATTTTAATGTTGGTGTTGGTTTTTCGACAGTCAACGGCGCTTTGGTCAGAACCGGTGTTACCGAAAACAATTTTCAAGGTCTGGGGCAGCGTCTCGGCTTTGATATAGGTGTTTCTGAAAGGTCTCAGGATTTTGATGTCAGTTTTACTGAACCTTATTTTTTGGATCGCCGCCTGCGTGCCGGTGTTGATTTGTTCCATTCTCGTCAGGACTATCAGGATGAAAGCTCTTATGATAGTCAGGTAACAGGTGGTCGTCTGCGTGCCGGCTGGAATTATACCGATGATTTTTCGCAGCAGGTTCGCTATACGCTAAAGCAGGATGAGATTACCGACGTCGGTGATTATGCCTCTCAGTATATTAAGGATGAAAAAGGCAAATATTCTAACTCGTCGGTCGGCACAACATTTGTTTATGACAAGCGGGACAGTGCCTTATATACTCGTGAGGGCTATTTCTTGTCTGCCGGTACCGATGTTGCCGGAGCCGGTGGCGATGAAAAATATGTTAAGTTTGATGGCAAAGCCTATTGGTATCACACTTTGGCCGACTACTATACCTTAAAACTTTTTGCTAATGCCGGCAGCATTCAGGGCTACGGCGGTGAAGATGTTCGCTTAACCAACCGTTACTTCTTGGGAGGCTATACCATGCGCGGTTTTGAGGTCGGAGGCATCGGCGCCCGCGATAAATACACGGACGACGCCTTAGGCGGCAACTGGATGGTCTATACCGGCGCCGAATTCGGTTTTCCGATAGGGCTTGAAGAATTGGGTATTTCGGCACATGTCTTCACCGATGTCGGCATGATTGGCAAGCCGGATAACTTTAATGAAAAAGATATTAATTATGACGATTCGCCACGTGTTGCTGTCGGCTTTGGTTTTCAATGGTTGTCGCCGATGGGGCAAATCGACATCGACTTTGGCTTCCCGATTGTCAAAGAAGATTATGATGAAACGGAAGTCTTCCGCCTGAACTTTGGCAGCCGCCTGTAACTAAAACATAAAGGAGAAAACGCTATGGTCGACACACGCTTTTATAAAAACAACGGTCCGTTTTCATTAAAGCAAATTGCCGAAATTTGTGGTGCATCGTTGGTCGATGAGAGCAAAAGCGGTGTTATGATCAGCGATATGGCAACCATAGACAACGGCGCAGCGGGGGAGATTTCATTTTTCTTCGACAAAAAACGCAAGGCCGACGCCGCATCAATTAAAACAACGGCCTGTGTGACCACCAAAGATTTTGCGTCGCTGATTCCTTCCGGTGTCATTGTATTGCTGAGTGACGATCCGCATGATGCCTTTGTGAAATTGAATTATGCCATGTATACGGAAATCCTGCCGGCACCGCAAATTTGCCCGACGGCTGTTATTGCCAAATCGGCTAAAATTGGTCAAAACAGCTATATTGGCGACTATGTGGTTATCGGCGAAAATGTTGAGATAGGTGATAATTGCCGTTTGGAAGCCGGTTGTGTCATTGCCGAAGGCTGTAAGCTTGGCAACAACTGCCGTGTCGGCAGCCATGCCAATATTATGCACGCGCTGATCGGCAACAATGTTTATATTTACGGCGGCGCCCGCATTGGCTGGGACGGCTTTGGTTTTCAAACCGTACAAGGCGTCCACAAACGAATTCCGCAGCTGGGGCGGGTTATTATCGGCAATGATGTTGAAATCTGTGCTAATGCCTGCATAGACCGCGGAGCTCTGGACGATACGGTTATCGGCGACGGCTGTCGCATTGATAATTTGGTGCAGATTGCCCACAACGATAAACTCGGTCGCGGCTGTGTTTTGGTCGCGCAGGTGGGAGTTGCCGGTAGTTGCACATTCGGCGATTATGTCGTTTGTGGCGGGCAGGCCGGATTCGCCGATCACATCAAAGTCGGCAGCGGTGCACAGGTCGGCGCCAAATCCGGTATTATGCGTGATATTGAAGCTGGTCAGGCGGTAATGGGAATTCCGGCCATCGGTTTCAAAGACTTTATGAAACAAACAGCTTGTCTGCAAAAATTATGGAAAAAATAGTTTTCACAACCTGTTTATAAAAGCCATAATTTAAATATGTAAAAAAGACGTGCCAAAAGAATCTTTTGTCTCCTGTAACAATAAGAAAAATTTTGTGTTTTGCCAACAAAAAAGATATCCGTTAAATTGTGAGCAGATAACAAAGAACAAAAAAGGACGAAAAATTAAATGGCAAAAATACATCCGACAGCCTTTGTCGAAGACGGTGCAAAAATAGCCAACAGCGCAGAGATAGGACCGTTTTGCTGGGTCAGCGCTCAGGCAAAAATAGGTGAAAATGTTAAACTTATCGGCAGGGTAACTGTTTACGGCGACACCACCATCGGTGACGGAACGGTTGTTTTCCCTGGCGCTTGTCTGGGTACCGGTCCGCAAGACCATGGCAATGAATTTGTCCCCGGCGCCAAAGTCATTATCGGCAAAAACAATGTTATTCGCGAAAATGTTACCATCCACCGAGGCACCCCGAAAGAACATCAGACAACCGTTGTCGGCGACGGCTGTATGCTGATGGTTAACTCTCATATTGCCCACGATTGTGTTATCGGCAATAATGTGATTATGACCAACAACGCAGTTATCGGTGGTCATGTTCATTTAGGCGACGGTGTGATTTTGGGCGGCAACTCGGCCGTTCACCAGTTTTGCCGTATCGGCCGCAAAGCTATGATCGGAGGTCTCTCCGGCGTTGACCGCGATGTTATTCCTTTTGGTATTGTTACCGGCGATCGCGGCAAGTTGCGTGGCCTGAATCGTGTCGGAATGCAGCGTGCCGGTATGGATGAAAAAACCATCAAAGCGGTTAGTCGCGCTTTTATGTATATTTTTAAGGGCAAAGAAGATACTTTTGATATCAGGGTCGAAAAAGCCAAAGAAAAATACAAAGACAACGCCCTAGTCATGGAACAGTTGCAGTTTATCAGCGATGGTTTGGCTGGCCGCCGCAAAGTTATGACGGCTGCCGAATAGTTTTTTCAGCCGGCCTCGGGACAGGCCTCAGTGCCGGCTGTAAGATTGATTTAGCTTCTTATGTTAAATCAATTTTTACAAAGCTTGATATAGGATATTTGGGCAGGATAGAAGATGGTCGCCGGATTTCAAAGATGAAAAGGCCGCTGTTTTTTGAAAAATGTCCAAAATAACCGGATATCAAGTTTTGTTTTTTTATAAAGGTTGAAAAAATGACAAACACGCACCGCAAACTCGGCATTATTGCCGGCGGCGGTTCCATCCCCGAAATGTTGGTTCGGCAATGCCTGACTGAAGGCAGGGATTTTGTTGTTCTGGCAATAGAAGGCAATGCCGATAAAAATTTTTTCAACAACGGGGCGGATTTTCCGCTTCGTTGGATTCGCATTGGGCAGGCTGGAACCGGATTTAAATATTTTACCGAGCAGCAGGTACGCGACGTGGTAATGATTGGAACGATTCGCCGGCCGAGCTTTTTTGACCTTGTGCCGGATCTGCGCACCACGGCTTTTTTTGCCCGCATCGGTGCCAAAGCTTTGGGTGATGACGGCATTTTACGCGCTTTGGTTAAAGAAATAGAGGGCGATGGCATGTCGGTTAAGGGCATTCATGAAGTCATACCGGAATTGTTGGTTAAAGAGGGAATCCTGACCAAACGCAAGCCATCGGAAAGGGACAAAGAGGACATTCGCCGCGGCATAGAAGCGGCTCTTGCTTTGGGTCGTTTGGATATAGGTCAGGCCGTCGTTGTCCAGCAGGGGTTGGTCTTGGGTGTCGAAGGTATAGAGGGCACCGACGAGCTGATTCGTCGCTGCAAAGAGTATCGCCGCAAGGGCGGAGGCGGAGTTTTGGTTAAATTGCGCAAACCGGAGCAAGATATGCGCATTGATCTGCCGACAGTAGGCCCCCGTTCGGTTGAGCGGGCGCACGAATGTGGGCTTGAGGGACTGGCCGTTCATGCCGGTAATGGTTTGATAGTTGACGAAAAAGAAACCGTAGCCCTGGCAGATAAATACGGCATGTTTATTATCGGAGTAAATCCCAATGACTTCAAATAAGCTCAAAATTTATCTAATTGCCGGTGAACCGAGCGGCGATCTGCTGGGGTCGCGGCTGATGCGTGCTCTGCGGCAAAAAACGAATAATGAAGTTGAATTTTTTGGTCTCGGTGGCGATACGATGGAAGCCGAAGGCTTAAAGCCTTTGTTTGATATCTCCGAACTGGCCGTGATGGGATTGGTGGAGGTTGTCCCGAGTATTCCGCGGGTCTTGCAGCGGATTCGCGAAGTCGTTGCCGATATTATCAATCGCCGCCCCAATGTTGTCATTACCATAGACAGCTGGAGTTTCTGTTGTCGGATCCACAAAGCCCTGCGTCGGCTAAATACCGGTGTTAAACAAGTGCATTATGTCGCGCCGCAGGTTTGGGCATGGAAAAAACGCCGAGCCAAAACAATGTACAAATATATCGACGAGCTGTTAACCCTTTTACCGAATGAGCCGCCTTACTTTACCAAATATCGCTTAAAAACCGTTTTTGTCGGCCATCCGGTGATTGAAAGCGCCGTTCTGCAGGCCGATGGACAAGCTTTCCGCCGCAAATTTGCCATCCCTGACGATAAACAGATTATCTCAATCCTTCCAGGGTCTCGCCATACCGAAGTTTGTCGATTGCTGCCGGATTTTTTACGGGCGGCTCAACTTTTGCATGAGCTTAATCCGGATATGCATTTTGTGTTGCCGACGGTTAAGACGGTTGTTGCTAGAGTAAAAAAAATGCTCAAAAATAATTCGCTGCCGCTTACGATTTTGGAAAAAGAAGCCGACCGTTACGGAGCCTTTCAGGCTTCCAGCGCCGCAATTGCAGCCTCTGGAACAGTGGCGCTTGAGCTGGCTATCTGTCATATTCCGCATATTATAGCCTATAAAGTAGCGCCGCTGACTTACCTGCTGGCCAAACATCTGGTAAAAATCAAATATGTCAATTTAACCAATATTATGTTAAATCGCCGTGTGGTTCCGGAACTTTTGCAGGCAGACTGCACGCCGCAAAACATTGTCCGCGAGATTCTGGAGCTTTTGAAAAATGGAGATGCCTATGAAAAACAAATGGAAGGCTTCACCGAGGTTCGACAGTATTTAAGCTGCGGCAACCAAACTCCGAGCCAGAACGCTGCCGATGAGGTCTTGAGGCTTGCCGGATGTTAAGACGTTTGGCAGAATATTTTAAGACCAATTTTCAACAGGACAAATCACGCGTCGTTTTATGGTATCCTCCTTTGCTGGCTTTGGGCACAGGGATTTATTTTTCTTTGCCGCAGGAGCCGTCAAAGTGGCTGACTTTGGGACTAATTGAAACTTTAATTGTTATTGCGTTTTTATGTCGTCGCCGGCAGAGGTTATTAAAAATACTTGGTGCAGCAGCATTGGTTGTTGTTGGCTTTATGTTGATTCAAATTAAAAGCATTTATCTTGCTGCAGCGCCGCAAAAATTTCCCGACAAAACTTTTTATTTCAAAGGTGAGATTGCCGCCATAGATAGCAATTATCAAGGTCGCCGCCGCTTTACCCTGCAAAATCTGCAAGATTTTGAAGGTCATGTATACGCTGGAAAGTATCGGATTGTTCAGCGCTCTAAAAAAGGTGAGGCCAAAGTCGGTGAATGCGTCGAAATGATTGGTCGGATTATGCCTTTGGCTAAGGCGGTGGTTCCGGGTGGCTATCAGTTTGATCGTAAGAGTTATTTTGCAGGCCTCAAAGGCTCAGGCTTTGCCGAAAGCCGCTGGTTCAAAATAGATTGTCCAAACGGCGGCCGCCACAAAACTTTTTCCGCCTATATCGCCGATATTCGCCAAAAAATCGTCGATCGCATAACCGCACTGTTGCCTCCGGATGAAGCCGCAATTACGGCGGCAGTCATCGCCGGTGAGCGTAGTTTGATTGGACAACGTTTAAACGAGCAATATCGCGATTCCGGCTTGGCGCATTTTTTGTCAATTTCCGGATTGCATATGAGTATGCTGGCCGGATTGATGTTCTTTCTGGTGCGGTTTATTTTAGCGCTGTTTCCGCCAGTGGCTCTACAGTTTGATACCAAAAAGATTGCCGCTGTTATGGCATTGGCCATGAGCCTGATTTATCTTCTGATCTCCGGCATGGAGATTCCGGCGCAAAGAGCATTTATCATGACATCAGTCGTGTTGCTGGGTGTGTTGACTGACCGTCGCGCTATTTCAATGCAGACCATAGCTTTGGCCGCATTTTTGGTTTTGTTATTTAATCCGGAGGTATTGACCTCAGCCAGTTTTCAGATGTCGTTTGCCGCGGTGCTCGGGCTGATCGCTTTTTACGAAAAAGTCGAGTCCCGTGTGCGCAAATTTTTGCATATTGACGGCATGAACAAATGGCTGCGCGGAATATGGCTTTATATCATTGGCGTGGTGGTTTCGGATTTTATTGCCTCGCTGATGACTTTGCCTTTCGCGGTTTATCATTTTAACATGGTTGCGCTTTACACGACCCTAGGCAATTTTATGGCCGGTCCCATCATTGGCTTGATTATCATGCCTTTCGTATTGTTAAGCCTGCTTTTGCTTCCTTTGGGGTTGGATGCGCCTTTTATAAAGATTGTCGGTCTTGGCATCAAGTGGGTCAACGACATAACGGCTTGGGTTGCCTCTCTGCCATATGCTGGATATCAGGTTCCCTCAATGCCTTTTTGGGGTTTGTTGCTGATTGTTATTGGCGGTTTGTGGTTGATGTTGTGGCAGGAGAAGTGGCGGCTGTTGGGCTGGTTCGGAATTATTATTGGCGTTATGAGCCTGTTGACTGTGCGTGTTCCGGACATTATGATAAGTGCCGATACCAAAGCTGTTGCCTTCAAAAACAGCGAAGGCCGGCTAGAATTGGTTGCATCGCGCGGCGCTCGCTTTGTCAAAAGTGTTTGGCAGAGCAAATATCCGTTTGCCGAAACCAGAACATCTCTGAAGGATCATCCGGAATTAAGCATAAATGAGCATAAAATAACCCTTAGTGGCAAGACCTATGACCTCGACCAGACATTAGGCATAAGTTTTTACAAAAACGCCGACGGCAGTTTTTCGGCCGAGACGGTTCGCGATACAATCGGTTACAGATTGTGGAATAAATGATTATCAGATTTTTATGCTTTACTTTTTCGTCGAACTATGCATAAGATAGCAACGGAACATTTGATGAATGTTCTGGGGTGTGGAAACCTCTCTTAAACGCGTCTGCAAAAGACGATAAATTTTGCATTGCCTTCTGGTTCAAAAGACTGGAAGGCGACAAAATAGGCTATATGAATTATAGTCCGTATATATACTAGTTGATATATGGCTGTATTGGCTAATATGTCGCACTATTTCGTTTAAGTAGTTTCCAACTTCCAGTCACCTTCATCAGGTGGCTTTTTTGTTATGCTTGAGAGTTGGAAAACAAAATGATAATAGGCTGTGTTTTGGCGGAGACATCATCTGAGGAAACAGCAAATCAATGCAATTTTCTGCACAAATATGCTGCGACTAACGGATTTAAGCTCGAAATAATCTATAAGGGGATGAGCATTGAGGAATTGTGCCGCAATATATTAAATCCGCAGGATATTCTGATTATTTACGACAAAGGCTGCTTAGGCAATTCTTTGTCATCCATTCGCGATATTCTTCATCTTCTGGCAGAAAAATCGATCAAACTTTGTTGCGCGGCCGAAGACTATATTTTTCAGCCAAAAAGCGGAGATTGGCTGGCGGGTTTTGATATGGCGGTCGGTTTGCGCGGACAAATAGCCTCACGCCGCACGGCAGAAGCTCTTTCCGAGCGCAAAGCCAAAGGCATAAAGCTGGGCACCAAAAAAGGCGCCAGCTTAAAAAAGAAACTCGACGGAAAAGAAAGTATCATTCGCCGGTTGTTGGCAAAAGGCATGCCCAAGACCAAAATCGCCCGCGAACTCGGCGTCAGCATCGTAACTCTTTACAATTTTATCAAAGACAAGAGCCTAGAGGTGGAAAATGCCTGAGCAGCGTCCTCTTATATCGGTTATTATCCCGGTTTACAATGTTAAGAAATATTTGCGCCAATGTTTGGACAGCGTGGCAGGACAGACATACGATAATTTGGAAATTATATGCATTGATGATGGTTCAACTGACAGCAGCGGTGCAATTCTTGACGAGTATGCTGCCAAAGATCGGCGCTTTAAAATCGTGCATCAAGAAAACAGAGGACTATCCGCAGCCCGAAACAAAGGGCTCGAATTTGTCAAAGGAGATTATATCAGCTTTATCGATAGCGACGATTGGATAAAACCGGATTTTTATCAAAAATTACAAGATGCAGCTGTTTGTTCAAATGCAGATGTCATTCAGTGTGGATACATCATCTGGGGGGGAGATCATAATAAAGTAAAAGAAACACCGTCTAAAATATATTACGGGGATGATAATATTCTCAAAGAATTGCGTCGAGGGTACGTTTGGAATAAACTTTGGAAAACATCTTTTATCCAAAACCACAATTTACGTTTTTATCCAAAAATTTATCTTGAAGACCTGTTGTTTTCTGTTCAAGCATCCTACTTTATCACAAAATTGCAGACAATAAAATACGCCGGATATTATTATCGCCAAAATGCCGATAGTATAACAAAAAATAAGAATAAAAAAGAAGAGCTCAAAAAAAGTATTCGTATTATTTGCTGTCAGGCTTTAGTTTTTGCACAAGAACATAAATACAGCAAAAAAAATATCAGAAAGTTAAAGAGTTTTTTAGTCAAACAAATAATCTTTGACAAAGATTGTTGGGATAATGAGCATTATCAGAATCTCAAAACAATTTTAGGGTGGAGTGTAAGACTGAGAATAGAAGGAATAAAAGGTATATTGAGAAGATTCTCAAACAGGATAAACGTTATTAAAGCAAGAGAAGAGTAAATATGGCAATTTATTACATTGTTTCCGGAGGATTTGATCCGATTCACGAGGGACATATATCTATGATAAAAGCCTCGGTCCAAGATTCGGACGGTGTAATCGTTCTATTAAATTCAGATGCATGGCTGCGACGTAAAAAAGGCAAAAATTTTTACGAGCTGCATACCCGCAAAATAATTCTGGAAAATATAAAAGGCGTCATAGATGTTTTGGATTTTGACGATACGGATAATTCGGCTTCGGACGGTATCAGAAAGGTTCGTAAGAAATATCCGAATTCTCGTCTTGTATTTGCCAACGGCGGTGATCGTAACAAAGAAAACATACCGGAAACGGAGGCGTGCAAAGAATGCGGCGTTGAGTTGGCTTTTGGTGTTGGAGGAAATACAAAAGCCAATTCGTCATCATGGATTTTAAATAAATGGGAGAAAAAATAATGATACCAAAAAGAATATTTTATGTATGGGGAGTTAATGATCCTAAGAAAAGAGATGTTTTAGCCTGTATGCAGTCGTGGCGGCAGGTTTGTCCGGATTATGAAATTATTGAGATTAATGAAGATAGCAAAAAATATTTTGATTTTGCTCAAGAACTTAAAAGCAATCGTTGGTTTCGCACGGTATATGAGCGGCAGATGTGGGCGTATGTTGCCGATTATGTTCGGATAAAAACACTATATGAAAACGGGGGAATTTATCTGGATACAGACGTAACGATTGTAAAACCGCTGGATAAATTTCTCAAAGATAAAGCCTTTGTTGGTATTCAGGATTCTAAAAGAGACGGTTGGCAAAATTATGTCGAGCCGGCTATTTTGGGCGCGTGCAAAGGCAATGCGTTCTTAAAGAAAATTTTGGATTTTTATGACGAAAACAGCAAAGTCAATATATGGAATGTCAATTTTTATACAATGCCGGAAATCTTTCAATATTATCTGGAAGAAACGTATAAGCCTCAAGACTATCCTGTAAAAGCAGAGCAAAAGATTATTCCATATAAAGACATAACAATTTATCCCGAAAGATATTTTATTCCGTTCAGATATAAAAAGATATTTACGCCGGAGTGTGTCGAAAAAGACACGCACACCATACATTGGTTTGGCGGCAGCTGGTTGGATCCGGACATCTTATATTTTTTGGAAAACAAGCACCTGAAAGAAATACCGCCGAGAACTAATCAATATATCATTAAATTGTGGGGAATTTGGCTCTTTACCATAAAAAGAAGTAAAAACAGTATAACATATTGGCTTTTTAATTTTGTACCATTGTTAAAAATTAAAAATAACGAAGATAAAGATAGTCTTTTATTATTTAATTTTATACCGCTTTTGAAAATAAGCAGAAAGTTGCGAAAAATTTATATAAAGTTATTTGGTTTTATACCGTTATTAAAGATTAAAAGGAAAATGTAAATGCCTAGAATATCTATTATTGTTCCTGTATATAACGTTGAGACATATTTGTCTCAATGCATTGAAAGTGTGTTGTCACAGACAATGCAAGATTTTGAGCTTATACTGGTTGATGACGGGAGCACGGATAATTGTCCGCAAATTTGTGATTTTTATGCGAAAAAGTATAAACAAATACAAGTAATACATCAAGAAAATGGTAATATAGGAAAAGCCAGAAACGCAGGCTTAGCAGTAGCTTCTGGTCAATATATTCTTTTTTTGGATTCGGACGACTGGTTGGAACCATTTACTTGTGAAATAATGTATAGGAAGATAGAAGAAACAAATGTTGATCTGGTCCTGACAGGGGAAACTTGCTACATAGATGATAAAAAGAAATATACTAAAGGTTGGCGAGATTTTGGAAATAAGAAAGGCATTGAAAAATATACGGACAGTAACTTTATAAATTATTTTACACCGGCATGGGAAAAGTTGTATCGAAAATCATTTTTGGACAAACATGGATTGAAGTTTATAGAAAAATGTTTTTATGAAGATAATTCCTGGGGATGTTTTATGATCTTGTGGGCAGAGAAGATTGCATTTGTAAAAAATTGTTATTTTTATCGCCAAAGGAGCTCCTCTGTTACAGGAAAAATAGATGCAAAAATCTTAGATTGGTTCAAAGATTTTAAATATTTTCAAAAAATAAGTGATCGAACCACAACAGACAAAAATAAGCTAAAATGGTGTTATTTTTGGTATCTTTTGAATTTTTATAATTATTATCATCGCTTGACAGATAAACAACTTATTAAAAGTTTTAGTTACGAATTAAAAAAAGGGCTTGCAGGATGTCCTTTGACTGCGACAGACATAAGAAATTTATGTTTATCAAATAATAAAGACTTTAATAAACTTTATAGCTTTGTTTATGACATGCTACACAATGGAACAAATTTTAAATCTTGGGAGAGTAAACTTTTTAATATTATTCCATTATTTTCAATTGAGGTTGAAAATGACAATACATTTCGTTCATCGTATTGATAGTTTTAATGCCGGAGACATCAGCTGTTGTCCGTTGAGTTATTTTGCTGAGTTTTCGTCTGTCCAATGGCAAAGACACGATATTTATAATATTAATTATAACGCGATAACAAAAGATGATATTGTTATTCTTGGTGGCGGAGGCCTGATAGATTGTTTGGAAGAATGGAATGAGTCTATCAATAAATTGTTTGAAATTTGCCAAAATGTTATTCTTTGGGGAGCAGGATATAACGCTCATTTTGATGCGCAAAAAACAACGAGTCAGATACAATGGCAAAAATTCAAATTTATAGGTATACGCGATTATAATCATCCATCAGGTTTTTCATATCTGCCATGTGTGTCTTGTTTGCATCCGGATTTGCAAAAACAGTTCCCACGGAAACGTAAAATAGGAATCATCGAACACAAAAGCTATCCGGTATCCGTGGAACAGGCAGCCGATAAAATAACCAATAAAACTTCAATATCTGAAATAATAGAATTTATAGGAAGCTCAGATATTATTATAACCAACACTTATCATGCCTGTTATTGGGCGACTTTAATGAATAAAAAAGTTATTCTTACCGAAGCATTTTCTTCAAAATTTGATTATTTAAAATATAAACCAACCATTTATTCGGGAAACATTGAAAAAGATATTACCATAGCTCAACAATACCCTCAAGCTCTGGAGGAAAGTCGCAAATTGAATCAGCAATTTTTTCAAGCCTGCAGCTCGTTATGGGCAAAACAAAAAACGATAATTAGTTCAAAAGTAAAAGTCGAGATATGCTATATTGCCGATGAAAACTATGTGCTGCCGACAATTGTTTCCATAACCAGTCTTATCAAAAATATGAATGCATCAACATATTACAATGTTCATATATTCTTATATGATGTTTCGGAAGAGAATGAAAACCGGTTTTATGAATTGCAAAGAAACAACGTAAATATTGTTCTGCATAAAAATATAAAATTAAAAGCAATTCCGGAATCATCAAGTTATGTAACGCCGACAGCATTACTCAAATTTAATATTCCAGACATTTTAACCGAATGTGACAAAATCTTATATATAGACGGTGATACACTTATTCTGAAAGGCCTAGATGAACTCTACCATACCAATATTAATGGTAAATATGCAGCAGCAGCAGCAGGTACTGTTGGTATGATAAAAAATAAAGAACATTTGCGCGTTGGTTTGCCTTTTTATTTCAACAGCGGGGTTATGTTATTGAATTTAAAGAGGATGAGGGCCGAAAATGTTGCGGAAACTTTGTGGCAGACCAAACTATCGCGGACAGATTTGCATTATATGGATCAAGATGTGTTTAACGTTGTCTTTAACAATAATGTTGTGCCGTTAAGCTTAAAATATAATTGCACCAGAACAGCGTATAAACTACCGGTAAAGAAACTGGCAGCCATTTTCAGCACTTCAAAAAAAGATATAAAAAATCAATTAAAGCATCCGGTTATTTTGCATATGACAGACGTTAAAAAGCCTTGGAAATATTATAAAACATTGTTTGGCAAATTATATCGGTCATATATTGATATTTCACCGGTCAAGGATAAGATAATTCTCAAATATGAATATCCCAAATGGTTGATAAAATTTATTTGTTGTTTCATCCCCAAGAAAAAGAACCGGCAAAGACTCAGAGAAAAATATATGAAAAAATAAAAACAAATCCGGCCTCTTGATTGCAAGAGGCCGGATAAAAGTGCAATATAACAAACTCTCACATCTCAGTTTTGATGCCGAGCATCATATTTTCGCGGTATTCGGCGCCCCATGCGGCCATCGATTCGATAACCGGTTTCAGCGCGTAGCCGATAGATGTCAGCGTATACTCGACCCGCGGCGGGATCTGGGCATAAACCTCGCGGACAACCAGCCCTTTTTCCTCCAGCGCTCGCAAGTTAGACGTCAAAACCTTTTGCGTAATGTCGCCCAACGACCTTTTAATTTCGCCAAACCTCTTAGTGCCGTCCATCAGAGTCTGGATAATTTGCATTTTCCAGCGGTCTCCGATCAATCTGACAGTCATCTCTGCCAAGTATTTTTGCACATCATCTATCATCAAAAAACCTCCCAAAAGCCGCGGCTTAACTTATTCGTTTCTTCAAAGAAACTATGGCGCTTTCAAGTGCTTACTTTACTTTTATACCAGAACGGGTTTATAAAAATCAATACAAAAAGCTGGTTGGGGACGAATTTTTTTTCGTTCGGTCGGCTCTTTCTTATTATTATACTCCACACAACACACAACAAAAACCGTTCTGTTGCCTCAGGGCGGTTTTTTATTTTGAGCGGCAGTAAAAACATTAAATTTTGTGTTGCCAAGCGGCTTTTCCGGCATTAAACTCAAAATCTGGCGGCTTTTGCCGATTCTGGCTCAGCATCGGCAAAAGAGTATCAAATGTTTGAGATGATTTAATTTTTGTTGCAGAGGAAAAAATGCCCCCAAAAAAACAAAACAGCAAAGAACCCGTTGTGCTTCAGGTCTTACCAGAGATGAATCACGGCGGCGTCGAAATGGGAACAGTCGAAATTGCCTCCGGCTTGCAGGCTGCCGGCATCAAAAATTTTGTTGCCTCTGCCGGCGGACGCATGACCTATGACTTGCGAAAACTTAAAGTAAAACATTTCGAACTTCCGCTAAAGACCAAAAATCCCGTCAAACTTTGGCTCAACGCTCGCAAGCTTGCCAAAATCATCAAAGACAACGGCATCAACATCGTTCACGCCCGTTCGCGTGCGCCGGCGTGGAGTGCCTATTGGGCGGCCAAACGCACCGGCGCTGTCTTTGTTACCACTTTTCACGGTACCTACGGCCTCGGCCCCTTTGGTATCAAAAAAATTTACAACCGCGTTATGACCTACGGTAAGCTGGTGATTGCCATCTCGACCCACATAAAAAATCATATGATGAAAGAATACAAAGTTCCGGCCGAAAAAATTCGCCTGATTCACCGCTGCGTCAATCTGGATAATTTCAACCCCAAAAAGGTTACTCAGGAGCGTATCATCAAAGCTCTTCAGGATAATCACATCCCCGAGGACAAACCGATTATCTCTTTGGTCGGTCGTGTTACCCGCTGGAAGGGGCAGCACCTGCTGATTGAAGCTTTGTCAAAGGTAAAGACCAAAGACTTTTACTGCCTGATTGTCGGCTCAGACCAAGGAAGAGTGCATTATACCAATGAACTCAAAGATATGGTTGCCAAATACGGCCTGACGCCAAAAGTTCAATTTATTGACCACAGTTTTGATATTCCGGCGCTGTTGATGCTGTCTGACGTCGTATTGTCGACCGCTATTGAGCCGGAGGCCTTTGGTCGTGCCGCCATCGAGGGGCAGGCCATGGGCAAAATCGTTTTGGCCTCAAATATCGGAGGCTCGCTTGATAACACGATTGACGGTGTCACCGGCAAACTGTTTGAAAGCAACAACGCACAAGCTTTAGCTAAAGCTATCGACTGGGCGTTAAATCTGTCGCCGGCAGAAAAAGCCAAAATCTCTGCCGCGGCAATCAAAAATGTAAAAGATAATTTTACAAAACAAATCATGTGTGATAAAACAATCGCTGTTTATCACGAATTACTAAAAGAATAGAAAGGAATATTTAATATGGTTGCGATTAAATTGCCTGATGGCAGTGTGATGGAAATGGCAAGCGGCGCCAGCGGACTGGATGTCGCCGAAAAAATCAGTTCCGGCTTGGCCAAAGCGGCTTTGGCGGTAAAAGTAAACGGCAAACTGACTGATTTAAGCACTCCGATCACGACCGACGCAACCGTAACCATCATTACCGGCCGCGACAAAGAGGGCTTAAACATTCTGCGCCACTCCTGCTCGCATATTATGGCCGAGGCTGTCAAAGAGCTGTGGCCCGATGTTCAGGTTACCATCGGCCCGTCGATTGAGAACGGTTTTTACTACGACTTTGCCCGCAAAGAGCCGTTCACGACCGAAGATTTTACCAAGATTGAAGCCCGTATGCACGAGATTGTCAAACGCGACGAAAAGATTGAGCGCAAAGTTTTACCGCGGGCAGAGGCCATCAAATTCTTTAAGGACATGGGCGAAAAATACAAAGCCGAAATTATTGAAGACCTTCCGGAATCCGAAACCATTTCGCTCTATACGCAGGGCAATTTTACCGACCTGTGCCGCGGGCCGCACGTCCCCTCAACCGGCAAAGTCGGCGACGCCTTTAAACTCATGAAAGTTGCCGGTGCCTACTGGCGCGGCGATTCAACCAAAGAAATGTTGCAGCGTATTTACGCCACCGCTTGGGCAGACAAAAAAGACCTCAAAGCCTATCTTGATATGCTGGAGGAAGCCGCCAAGCGCGACCACCGCAAGCTTGGCAAGGAAATGGATTTGTTCCATTTTGAGCCCGAATATGCCCCGGGCGCTGTCTTCTGGCATGATAAAGGCTACCGTGTTTACCGCAAACTGATTGAGTATATGCGCAACCGTCAGGAGCACAACGGCTATATTGAAATCTCGACCCCGCGGGTTATGGACCGCTGTCTGTGGGAGACCTCCGGCCACTGGGAAAAATACGGTGCCCACAACTATTCCGGCCAGACCGAGGACAAAAAATGGTTCTGTATCAAGCCGATGAACTGCCCCGGCGGCCTGTTGGTCTACAAACAGGGTATCAAGTCCTATCGCGACCTGCCGCTGCGCATGGCCGAGTTCGGCAAGGTTAACCGCTACGAGGCTTCCGGTTCTTTGATGGGGCTGATGCGCGTCCGTGAGTTTACGCAAGACGACGCCCATATTTTCTGCACGCCGGAGCAGATGGAAGAAGAATGCATCACCACCTTGAAGCTGATTTTGGATATTTATAAGGACTTTGGCTTTAACGAGGTTAAAATCTATCTGTCCACCCGTCCGGAAAAACGCATCGGTTCCGATGAAATCTGGGATTTGTGTGAAAAATCTTTAGCTAATGCTTTAACTTCGCACGGCTATGCTTATGAAATTAATGAGGGTGAGGGCGCTTTCTACGGCCCCAAGCTGGAGTTTATATTGCGTGATGCCATCGGTCGCGAGTGGCAGTGCGGCACCATTCAGGTTGATATGAACCTTCCGCAGCGTTTTGACATCAGCTATATCGGCGAAGATGGCGAAAAACACCAGCCGGTTATGTTGCACCGCGCGCTGTTCGGTTCAATTGAGCGCTTTTTGGGCATCTTGATTGAAAACCATGCCGGACGCCTGCCGCTGTGGCTGTCGCCGGAGCAGATTGTCGTCTGCCCGATTGTCAGCGAGTTTGACGACTAT
The DNA here is from genome assembly GCA_944393715.1 of uncultured Alphaproteobacteria bacterium. Classification (GTDB taxonomy): domain Bacteria; phylum Pseudomonadota; class Alphaproteobacteria; order RF32; family CAG-239; genus CAZU01. The sequence continues at coordinate 12,158 of CALYBB010000020.1, read as the reverse complement.
GCCGAAGAAGTTGCCTCTGCCATGAGAAAGGCAGGCTTGTTGGCCAAGACCGATTTGCGCAACGAGAAAATCAACTACAAGATTCGCGAACATTCGGTTGCCAAGATTCCGGTGATTGCGGTGGTCGGCGCCAAGGAAAAAGAAAACCGCACCGTCACGGTTCGTCGTATCGGCTCCGACAAGCAGGAAACTTTTGCTTTGGATGAGCTGATTAAATCACTGGTTGACGAGGCCAAAATGCCGCACGCCGACGAATAGGCAAGGAAATAGAACAGGCGGCCGGTAAAAACATCGGCCGCTTTTTTGTGAGGAGATAAAAGATGAATTATAATGAAGCAGATATTGCCCGCCTGCGTGAGGCTGTTGAGATGTCGGCAATTTCCGGCAACAGCGCGCAGCCGCTCGGCGGACCGTTCGGCGCGGTGATATACAAAGACGGCCGCTGTGTTGCCAAAGGCTTTAATCATGTTCTGGCCGAAAACGACCCCACTGCCCATGCCGAGGTCTGGACGATTCGTCAGGCCTGTGCGGCACTGAACAGCTTTGACCTCTCGGGGTGCACGCTTTATAGCAGCTGCGAGCCCTGTCCGATGTGCCTGATGTCGGCCAAATGGGCCAATATTGATAAAATCTTTTTTGCCGCCACCCGCAAAGACGCCGCCGATATAGGCTTTCGCGACGACGAGCTTTACGGCCTGCTCAAAAAAGGCGTTTATGCCTGCGCCGTTCCCGAATGCCGCGATGAGGCCGTCCGCGTCATGCAACATTGGCACCAAAAATTCGGCACCGATAAGGGGTATTAAAATCCTCGTGTCGGCGGTTCAATCCCGTCTCTGAGCACCATTTAAATCAAGGCCTGGTGATTTTTTTCACCGAGGCCTTTGTTTTTATCCGGACACTCTATTCTTTGATGCGACCGCCGCCGGTGTTCCAGGCACTTAAAAGGCCTGCCTCTATACCGGCGGCAAAAAGCTGGCGCGGATTGCGGGGACTAACCGGCTGTTGGCATTATTTTATGAAAATATTTTTCAATTTTTCTTAAATATCGTTTATTCTTACTCAGCTTGTAGCGCAGAACATACCAAAAAATTTTTGTTTGACAATACAAAAGCCAGACCACGGAGCATATATCCACGGCCTCGTCATCTGATTTATATTGCTTAACCATGTTTCTATCAATCAAAACAGAACTCAGATTAACCACCTGTTTTTTATTTGAACATACGGCCAGTAAAAATTTATCATCTTTAACATTGTAATTTACAGGAATATCAAAGCGGGGAAATTTGGAATTGATGATTTCATTACATTGCGCCGCATCACCGATAACCGAACAATTATAAGCGGACTGTCCGACTATCTCAACATTGGCGAAATACTTTTTAAGCATCTGATAAAATTCGTCATAAGAACATTCTTTGAGATGAAATTTATTATGAGCATAATGCAGCGGGCTTTCTGTCCCCGGTGTTGATATCAACAAAATTCCGTCATCTTTTAATACCCGGCGGTATTCTTTGACGGTTTGCAGCTGATCTGCCTCGTCCATATGTTCAATCGTTTCAAAAGACACTATCAAATCACGCGAATTGTCGGCCAGGGGTAATTTGGTCGAGCTCATCACCTCATATTTCAGATTGGCTGCCTGATAGGTGTTTTGAGCATATTCGACCGCCTCGGCGGAAATATCACCGCCGATTACGTCTTTGGCGAATTCTGATAAATAACGGCTGCCATATCCCGCACCGCTGGCAATATCCAATACATTCTTATCCCGTGCAAATTTTGCAGCCCATAAATACCTGTGCCAATGTTCTCGTGCCAGATTTTCCGAAACAATTTGCTCCGGAATAAAACGTTCACCGGTAAAAATCATTTATTTCTCCTTTTTACAAATAAAACAACAAAGTGAGGGGTGAGGCTCTCCGTAAGGCCGGAATATATCAACCTTTTGAAAGTACTCTTCCAATGTTTGAACAAAATCTGCGCCAAATTCCCAAAAAACAATTCTGTCCTCAGAATATCTGTAATAATATCCATGATAACTGGCCGGCAGGGTGTGTTTCAGGATTCCATTCTCTAAAGAGCATCTTTGCTTCGTCTTCCGGTCAAACAAAACAGGCGCGGTAAACACATAATATCCACCTGTTTTTAAAACCCGGAACTGTTCTTCCAAAGCCTTTTTATAATCGGGGATATGTTCCAGAGTATCTGTATTAAGGACCAGATCAAAAAAGTTGTTATCATAAGATAATTTTGTAATATCCTGTGACGGGATGGCCGGATCTGAAGAACCGTATTCGGAATAAAAAACGTTTTTTGATTTTTTGAGATATTTGTGCAAATTGGCGCAACTGTTTATTTCGGCTATTTTCAATTTTTTAAATTTTGCAGATTTAACCATATCTTTTAAATATATGAAATTGGAATCTGTTATCAAATTAACCGTAGATACCAGAGCTTCACTAAAGATTCTGGCTCGCCGCGACGATTTGCAATGGCAGCAGGTTTCTCCTTCGCGAAGATTAAAGGCATATCGGTCTTTATCGGAAAGCTGCCAATCTTTCGCTAAATCATCACAAATGGCATTCGGGTTAAACTTTACGTTCAATTCTTTGGCACAGACCGGGCATCGGTCTTTTATGAAGTTTGCATCGTGTTTTCTTGAGTTTTTTAGATTCACACAGATTTCAGGAGCATTGGAAAATAATCTTAAAAATATCGCATAATTTAGTTTGATTGTTTTAATATCAAATTTTAGCAGAGCGACAAAAATTTTAATAACATATTTTAAAAGTGCAAAATACACTTTAAAACTATTGGATTCTTGCGGATTTGACAATTTTTTTAATAATTTTCTATAACGTATTTCCAAATCATTAAAGAATTCAGGATTATTCTTTCGGTTTTCTCTGTCATGAAAAACTTTTGCCGATGGAACAATGCCGATAAACTTATCCAAGGCAACTACTCTGTCGATATAATTGTCATCTTCACCATAATGATAAAAAGAAGGACTGAAGCCGCCGATATTTTTCAGACAATCCCTGTTCAACAGCCAGCAAGCGGCATTACAGAACGTAACAGCATATATATCTTTATGATATTTCTGCAAAACGGCATCTTTTAATAAATCAGGTGCGGATAAAATATAGGTGCTGAAATTATCATCTAAATTATCGCCCTTACCATTATAGTGTATAGGTGAAACGATATAAAAATCAGGATTTTTTCTCTGTATGTTGATTAACTTTTTTATATCTTCAACGGAAATCCAGGCGTCTTGGTTTAAGAGCAATACATGATCCACATTATTTTTTAATGCCAAATTTAAACCGATATTATTTGCCTTACCAAAGCCAAGATTTGAATTGTTGGCAATAATTTCCACAAACGGATATTTTTTATGAATTATTTTAAGAGTGTTGTCAGTCGACGCATTATCAACAACAATGACTTTCCATTCTTCCGGAAGTTTAATAAAATATGATAAAACTTTATCCAGCCATTTTGAGGCATTGTATGTAACAATGATAATATATAACCTTGATGAGTTCATGATTAATTCCTTATTATCAGAAAATATTTTGAATTATTTGCTTTATTTTGAATTTGTAATATTTTTGGCGCAGCCGGAAATTGTGGTTGAATACAGTTTGATATTGCCGGTACAAATCTTTTGAGCTCATCTCATTTTTACCGATGAAGCGTTCTATTAAAAAATTTTGTAAATATTTATATTCAAAATCTGCAAGACCTGAGGATTTGGCACATTCCAATGATTTTTTCAAAGCAGTTATTTTATCATGCTGTCGTTTACTCAACTTATCCTTATGATTGGTGGAAGACGATGCGTTACTGCACCAATAAAAATAACCGCTGTAATCAATAAAACAGTAAAGAGGTTTTAAACAAACCGTTTTGACGTTGAATAAAATATCCTGATAAAATATGCCGTCATAAAATAATATATCGTTTTGTTGCAAAAATTCTGTCCGCCATATTTTATTCCAAACATAACACTTCTTCATATTGTCAAGAATACGGCACAAATCGCTACTGACGAGAGGATTTTCCCTGACATCCTTTTCAGTTGCGGTATCGCTGCATTTATAATACCCGCACTGGACAACATCTGCCCTATAAAGTTCTGCCGCCAGATACAAATGTTTATAAAAGTCATTTTTGATATGGTCATCGGCATCGACAAAACCAATATATTTTCCGGTTGCTCTTGCAATACCAATATTGCGCGCCAAAGACGAACCACCGTTCTTTTGAATAATAACCTTGATTCGCTCATCCCGAATCGCATACTCGTTAAGAATCGCGGCACTGCCGTCGGTTGAACCATCGTCAACACAGATAATCTCAATATCTTCGAGGGTTTGATTAACAATGCTGTCCAAACACCGCGGCAAATATTTTTCACTGTTGTAAACCGGAACAATAACACTAATTTTAGGCATATCTTATTCCTTTTTATTTTCGTCTGAATTTAAATTCCCGACCAAGCAAACCGACAACCTTAAATTTTTGTCCGGCGATCTCGCGGTTGTGAATATTGAAAAAAGCATGAAAAAAGTTTTTAATTTTCTTCCGCCTTTGAAATTGCCGATAGATCGTTTCAATATCCGCAGCAAAAGCGGTCATCGGCACATAACGCCAAAATTCTGCCGCGGCATGGAGCTGTTTGTTGTTCCATGGCTTGTTCAACCCGCCGCCGGAGTAATGGAGTATTACGGCACAATTATCCTGATATTTCGTAACATATTTGGGAATAAGGCAATAAACTCGGTCAAGTGGCGCATAATGGTGATAAAACATCATGTTTAAGATATCCATATCCGGCAATCGCAAACGATGTTGCAAAAAAAGTTCCTCGGCCGTCTGCCGGACTTTTGTCCCCAGCCTTTGCTCATTCCATTTTTTGCAGTTAATCAGCAAAAGACCGGAGCAAAAACAGTCCTCGTCCGTCAAATCTTTGCCATAAGCCGGCACCGCGCCGATTATTTTATCGCCTAAATCTTCATTATAAAGTTTTTTAATATCATCAACAAACGCGACATCAACATCCGAATAAATCGCCTTTTCGCAGTCCGGCAGAATATCCGGAATTAAAAACCTTGAATACATATCGCGGCTGATATGCTTAAGCCGCGGCAGGTCACCGAATTCTTTGTCGCAGTCCACCGGAATAAAGCGCACGCTGAAGTTGTCAAAATACTGCCGGGTGTCGCAGATTTTTTGCCGGTTCTTTTCGCTGATGCCGGAATCTAGCACATAAAAATCAACGTACTCTTGCGTGTTGGCAAGGATACTGGCCATTGTGGTGGCAACAAAGGGGGCAAACTTGTCATTGCTGGCCAAAAATACCGGAATATGAGACTTATTTGGTGTATTCATCTTTAAAAATTCCTTTCAATCCGACCGGATTAACCGAAATGATTTCGACATCGGGATAAAATTTGCCGGCAAATTTTTTAAATTGCTTATAGGCGGCAATCACCTTTTTGACGGCCAAAGAGTTTTTTTCTTTTGCGTTATAAACATAACCGCCGGTGGTGCAGTCGCAGCCGACCAGATAAATTCTTCGCGGATAGGTCCACAAAGCAAATTGCAACGCCGAAAAGGTGGTGCTGCCGAAATCACCGAGCGGGCAGCAGGATATATCATAGGCAAACTGCGGCTTAAACCCCAACATCCAGTCAGTCCGATAACGCAACGCGCCGGCTTTGATGGCGCAGGATTCGGGAACCGTCCACGGTTTTTCATAAACATTTTCGCGAATAAGACCATAAAACTTGGTGCATTTTTTCGGCTCATACGCGGCCACGTCATCAATATATTCCGGCGTTTTGCCCGTATAATCCTGAATAAAAATATAATCCAGCGGTACCGGCGTCACGATAAAACTGCGATTGACGCCGATATGCACGGCGCCTTTGACGGGTTTGTAGTCTTTGGCGGTCGGGCCGGAAGCAAAAATAACAATATCCTGCCCGATGTGCTTTTCCTTAAACGGTAAAAAAGTTTTTTGGTGCAGGGCAAAAGTGCTCAGGTTGTTTTGCGTCATCCGGTCAAACAGGCGCATAATCTCGCCGCCGTCCGGATTTTTGAGTTTGAATTTGAGCCCCATAAAACGAACAATTTTGTGGGTGTCTAACTTTTGGATAGAAAATATCTTGTTCATCAGTCGTTCCATCGTCGCATGAATCAAAAAAAGCCACCTGATGAAGGTGACTGGAAGTTGGAAACTATTCATACGAAATAGTGCGACATATTAGCCAATACAGCCATATATCACTAGTATATATACGAACTATATATTCATATAGCCTATTTTGTCGCCTTCCAGTCTTGTGAACCAGAAGGCTTGCAAAATTTATCGTCTTTTCGACGCGTATGAATGAGGTTTCCACACCCCAGAACATTCATCAAATGTTCCGCCGTCAAGTCTAAGGACTATTTTACCAAAAGTAAAGTTAAAAAATTTGCCCTATAAAAAAATCCCGACACCATATCGGGATTTTTAATTAAAAAGCTGAAATTTTTATTTAGCCTCGGCCGGCGTTTGTTGCGCCTTAAGCTTGGCCTGCAAATCGGCAATCAAGGCATCAACCCCGCCGGGGTTGTTTTTGATAAAGGCGGTGTATTCGCTGCGTGCCGACTGCGCCAGACTGACACCTTCAATCACGATATCAACAATCTTGTAGCTGCCGTTTTTCTCGCGCACCCGCCACAACACCTGCGCCGGCTCGCCCTGATCCATCGGCACCTCGGAGTTCACAAAAACCTGCCCCTTGGAAGAAGACGGCGTCGTCCCCTTAAACACAAAGCTGCGCCCCTTAAACTCATTAAAACGCTTTGACCATGTGGCAATATTCAAATCACGATAGACGGCAATAAACTCTTTGCGCTGCTGGGCATTAGCGGTGCGCCAGTTGCGCCCCAGCACAAACTGACCGATAAAATTCAAATCCAGCGCGTCATTCAACAATTTGTAAAAACGTTTGTCTTTTTCCGTCTGGCTGATATTGGCGTTGATAATCTGTTCAATACCGGTGGCGGTGGTGTCTTTGATGAATTTTTCGGCCGCTTTGGCATCAACTTCGGCTCTTGCCGCGCCGCTCATCAAGCAAAGAACAGCGGCTAAGATAGTTAATAAACTTTTTTTCATGGTCGGATTCTCCTCATTTCAGGGGTTAAATTATTCTTCCATCTCCGCATCAAAGTCAAAATCATAAAGCGGTGTTTCTTCCTCCTCGGCAAACCGGCATTTGACTTGTCGCTGGTTTTGCAGATAGGCCGAGCGAATAGCAGCATAAGGATCAACAGCGTTTTTCGTCAAACTGTTATACAGATCCATATAGCTTTCAAGCTTCGATACATACTTGACCGCGGTGTACGGATACGAAATCTTGGCGCTGTAATTGGCGTCGTTATAGGTCATCCAATAAACCGGATCAGCGACAAAGTCTGCCATTGATCCGACAAAATTGCGCGGGTTTGACGGCCCAATAAACGGCACAACCAAATACGGCCCGTCTGCAATGCACCAGCTGGCCATCGTTTCACCGAGCGAGGTTTGATCCTGTACCAATCCCCAGCCGCCGGCAACGTCAAACAATCCGGCCAAACCCAACGTTGAGTTAATGACAAACCGGCTTACGCTGATGGCAACCGCCTTTGGGTTAAGTTGCAAAATATAGTTAAAGGTCGAAATCGGTTCATCCATGTTGCTGACAAATGAGCTCACCCGATCACGGACATCTTGCGTGGTAATTTTGCGGTAGCCGCGTTCAATCGGAAAAACGATATGTTCATAAAAACCGTCATTGAAGGCAAAAATCTTGCGGTTGACGCTCTCATACGGATCAGCTTGATCTATTGGACGATGGATATCTGCCGCACAGGCAGAAGTCAGGGCAATGGCCGCAACCGCTGACAATAATTTCAATTTATTCACTCTTGCCTCCCAAATAGTCAGTCAAAACTTAAAGCGAATATATCATTTTTATTATTAAAATCAACCAATTTTTGTCCAAAAGACAAAATCATTTTGTCGTCGACGGTAATGTTACAAAAACGACATATTTTGTGTTTTGCTTTTGGTCATCTTTTCTCTTACTATCAGCCGCAGAAATCAACTACTGCAATCTTGAGGAAAAAAGAGAATGTTACAAAAACCAGAAAAATCGATTCCGTTGTTTGACTGCAAGACCACTCAGGAAGTCATTGGTCAACAGCGCTTTTTGGATGCGTTTACCAAAGTTTTGAACCACGGCGGCTACTGCCAAGGGCCGGAGACCAAAGAACTGGATAAAGCTTTGGCCGAATATTCCGGCACCAAATATTGCGCCACCTGCGGCTCGGGCACCGATGCTTTAACTCTGGCTCTGATGGCTTGGGGTATCGGCGCGGGCGATGCCGTGTTTGTGTCATCGTTTACTTTTGTGTCTTCGGCCGAATGCGCAGCACTTATCGGTGCGACCCCGATTTTTATCGATTCCGATCCCGAGACCTATAATATGGATCCGGCTGATTTGCAGCGCGCAATCGACGAAGTCAAAAAAGAAGGTAAACTGACGCCGAAAGTCGTTATTCCGGTTGATATTTTCGGCTCGCCGTGTGATTATGACGCCATCTTGAAAATTGCCCACGACAACGGTTTGAAAGTTCTGGCCGATTCCTGCCAGTCTTACGGTTCAAGCTACAAAGGCCGCAAAGCTGGCTCTTACGGCGATATGAGCGCAACCTCGTTTTACCCGACCAAACCGCTCGGCGGCTATGGCGACGGCGGCGCTGCTTTTTGCAACACCGAGGAAGAAAACGCTCTGCTGCAATCGTGTCGCGTTCATGGTATGAGCCATGAGGATCACTATGATAACGTCCGTTTAGGGCTGACCGGCCGTATGAACACGTTTCAGGCTTCGGTTTTGTTGTTGAAACTCACTGTGTTTGACAATGAGTTGGAAGCTCGTGACAAAGTTGCCGCCCGCTATGACAACGAACTGAGCAGCTATTTCCGCAAACAGCGCATTTTACCGGATTGCCGTTCGGCGCGCGCCTTGTACACCATTAATTGCGACGACCGCGATGAATTGATGGCGTATTTGAAAGAGAAGGGCATTCCCTGCGGCGCTTATTATCCGAAGCCGGTTAATGTCCAGACCGCTTATGCCAAATGGAATACTCGCAAGGTTCCGGTCTGCGAAAAACTGTCCAAAACGGTTTTGAGCCTGCCGATGACGCCGTATCTGGATAAAGAGCAGATGGACTATATCATCGGCTGCATGAACGAATTTGCCGCCGCCAAACAAGGCAAAGCGGCCTAAAAATAAAGCCATAGGCTAAACCTCAAAACAAACGCCGGCTTGCTTGTGCAAACCGGCGTTTTGTGGCATATCTTACAGAAATTCTAGAGTTTACTGGAGTCGTCTTTTTTTCATTTTTATTCTTATACCTAAAAGAGTTAATACTTTTCTTTTATAACCACCTTTTTTTTCATTTTTTATTGAAAATATCTTTTCTAAAAAAACAAGTTTTTTTGAAGAGTTGCAAATATAAGATTGCAAGCTATCATTATATACAATTTTTCGTTTCAAATAATTTAAATATTCCCATTTAGCTTTTTCATTGACGGCTTTAGGAGCAGAATTTATATTTTCCAAAAGAGAATTCAGCCCATCCTTAAAAGAATTTTCAATAACTCTTCCTGTCTTTAAATACTCATATATTTGCAGATGTTTAATTGCATAATTTTCCCAAGTCCAATCCTTCATTGCGTCTACAATATCCATTTTTTCTTTTTGAAGTCCTAAAAAGATTTTCTCTAATTCTTTGTAAGTTGTAAATGGATGAGTTATAGGGCTATCTGAATCTAAATGGTAACCTTGAGTAGTTACTATAGTTTTTACCCCTGCACTTTGAGCATCAACAAACCCCATTTGACCTTCATCTAATCCCATGTACAAATAATAGTCCATATCTGCAAAGAATTTTTTTGTATAAATTTCATAGTCAAATTGAGGATAATATTCAACTTCAAACCCTTTTGATCTCATATAATCAACTTGAGGATCCCAATTTGCTCCAATTATTTTAAATTTAAAATAATCACAATTTAAGACATCTGCTAATTTATTAAAATAAGTTTCATTTTTTCTACCATCATTATAAACTCTGGAAGCAAGACCTATAACCCATTTTTTTACAGGAATTACGCCATCGTGAGCAGGGTTAATATAGCAAAGTTTATTCTTATCTAAACCAAGATTAATAAGCTTATCCATTTGTTCTTTTGACATGCATATACCCAAGCCAATTTTTGAAATAAGTTTTTCCAATAGTTCAAATTTCCAATATTGGTCTACGTGAGTAATCATTAATACATCAAAAGGTGTAAGCTCTTTGTCTACAAAATTATGATAAATCAATCCTAAATTAAAATCTGCGTTTTTATTAAAGGTTGTAGAAATATTGCTTGAAACACCTAATTTTATGGTTTCTGTATTTAATTTTTCAGCAATTTTCTTTATAATCCACGAATCTTTTTTATCGCCAAGTACTATATTAATTTCTTTTATACTTGTCTTCATCTTTTGTCTCCTAAATTTTTAATTGTGGAACTTTTAATTATTTTGGCTGGCACCCCAATAGCAATACTATTTGCAGGTACATCATTAATTACAACAGAATTAGCTCCAATAACAGCATTATCCCCAATTTTTACAGGTCCACATATTACTGCTCCGGCATATATTGTCACATTATCTCCTATACAAGGATAATTATCAACAATCCTTACATCTCCTTGTTGGAAAGTTTTAGCTCCTATTGTCACATTTTGATAAATTATGCAATTTTTACCAATTGTTGCTGCACTTGAAATAACAATACCAACAGGGTGCGGAAAATAAGTCCCTTTTTTTATTAATTCCATATAATTAGGGATTCCATTTATATTTTTTTTATTTATTTTTATCTTAAAAAAACCAAATTTTAATATGTAATAAAAATTACAATCTTCTATTTCCCAAAAACTGTTTTTCTGTTTTTTTATAGAAAAAAACATATTTTTTGTTATATCATCAATAGAGTTTAACCAAAGTTTATAAAAAATGTGTCGTTTATCCCATTGCTTAAATGGACCTGTACAATGTATAATGACAGATTTTTTGATAAGTTCATTTATTGATTTATAATTTGTATTATAAAATTTATTTACTTCTTTAATTTTAAATTTATTTTCATAAACGTAATTTATCAAATTATATTTAGGATCTAGCCAAACTACATTTTCCTTAAACATATAATTCATAATATACTGATCATGCCCACCAATACCTTCGTTTGAAATATTCCGTCTTGCATCAATAAAATCAATTAATTTATATTTTTCTCTAATGTATTTAAGATTTAATAAAAGTACCCCTGCATTAAAATATCTAGATAAGTTTAATCGCTCTGATATTATTTTCATTCTTTCACGTGCTACTTGCTCTTGCCAAGTATAAGGAACAACCGCCGCAAACTTTGCTTGTATATCTGTATCATAAAGACTTTGTAAATCGTCTTTTACAATAACATCTATATCTAAATATAAAATTTTATCTATATTTGAAAGAATAAAAGGTATGTCAAACTTATACATTGTTGATGCATCAATATGTCCACATTTATTATATTGTGCATATTGTGAAGGATCCACGTCAATTATATTAATTTTAACTTGAGGGGTCTCTTGTATCTGTAACAATTGCTTTTTTCTATGCGATATATTATTGGAAAAAACCCATATATTTAATTTTGTATTAATGTTTTTATATCGTTTTATTGTAGCAATACATCCTGCTGTATAAATAGCATATTCATCATTAGATATAAGACATACATTAATATCTTTATCAATCATTACTATCTCCTAAAACTTTTGACTAAATTACAAATGTATTCAATATCTTCAGCTAATAAACAACTAGCTGATGGCAAATAGAAACCATTTTTTGTTAGATTATCAGTTACAGGATATTCTCCTTTACCATCGCAACCAAAATCCAGCAAAGATTTTTGTCTGTGCATACCGGTAAATAACAGTCTTATATCCACACCGTTTTCTTTCAAATAAGAAATCAGTTCTTCTTTGGTGTGTCCAT
>CALYBB010000019.1 GCA_944393715.1 uncultured Alphaproteobacteria bacterium | reverse complement strand
ATAAATATCATGCGCCTCCGCCCGCGGAATAATATAGGTACCGCCGACATTAACCTGCGTTCCCTTCTGCCGTGTCAAACCGGCAACGTTAAAATACGCATAAGAGTTGTTTTCCGCTCCGGCGGTTGCACCCGCAAAAGCATTACCCAAAGCTGCCGCCGACTGCTCTCTCAGATGAAAACCGGCTGCATTGGCGTTGGTAGCGGCCAAAATGGCGCCCAAAGCCGTTAAAGTCACAATTTTTTTCATAAATAAAGTCCTTATAGGGTTAGACCACGATAAAGCCGTAGCATAAAAGCCCTCATAAATCAATCGAATGATTGAATCAGGATATATTTTGGGGATAAAATCAATTGGTTAGTTGCAAATAGCTTGAAGAAGAATCAAATTTCGGTCTTTTCTTTTGCCGGCAAAAGGTATATAATAAAAAAATACTTGCTTTTTGACGCAACCGATGTTAAAAAGCAGGTCAGTTTAACTTTTGTTTTAGATGAAATGAGGTGATTTGAGTGGTTCAGGTTACTGTTATCGGTAATGATGTCGGACAGTCTTTGAAAGTCTTGAAAAAGAAAATGCAGCGCGAAGGTATTTTCCGCGAAATGAAATTGCGCCGCTGCCATGAAAAAAATTCTGAAAAGAAAGCCCGCCGCCAGGCCGAAGCGATCCGCCGCGCTCGCAAACAGCTGCGTAAACGCTTGGATACCGAAGGCTTCTAGTCAGAAACTTCTATTTCACAAAAAAACCGTTTCTTAAAATCTTAAAGAAACGGTTTTTCTTGTGGCTTTAATGCCTTAAACGGCAATATTTAATTCTTCCATCACCTGCTTTTTCAAGGTTACGTTATCCGCCTTACCGGTGGCAAAAACCGGAAGACTGTCATGGTACAAAATAACCCGCGGCAGATAAAGCTCCGGCAGCCCGTTTTGCCTGATATAGGCATGCAGCCGGTCGTTGGTGGCTTTGCGGTTGGTTGTTACCAGCACAATCTGTTCGCCTTTGCTCTCGTGCGGCACTGCCACCACGCCGTAAGAATGCTCGACGCCGTCTTCTTCAAAAGCCTTAACCACCGTTTCATGCACCGCGTTCAGCGACACCATCTCGCCGCCGACTTTGGCAAAACGTTTAATCCGGTCGCGGATATAAACAAAGCCGATTTCGTCCATCTCAACCACATCGCCGGTATGATACCAACCATCCTCCAGCGGCACCAAAACCCCCGGATTATCCGGCATAATATAACCCATCATCACATTAGGACCTTTAACCCAGAGTTCGCCACCCTTGGCAATACCGTCCACCGGTACGATTTTATGCTGGATCTTGGGCAGCAGCTTCCCGATAGAACCGAAACGGTTAAAAATGCGGTTGTTAGCGGTAACCACTGGTGCACACTCGGTCGAGCCGTACGCTTCTTTGACGCTGATACCAAGCCTCTCGCCCCAAAGATTGCGCGTATCCGGCTTGATTGCCTCCGCTCCGCCATACATAAAGCGGATATTATGAAAATCCATCGGATGTGCAATTTTGGCATAGCCGCGAAAGAACGTGTCCGTTCCCAAAAGCACCGTCGCACCGATTTCATAAGACAATTCGGCAATCACCCGATAATGCAGCGGCGACGGATACAAAAACAGCCGACTACCCTTAAATATCGGAAACAAGGTGCCGACTGTCAAACCAAAACTATGAAACATAGGCAAAACGGTCAAGAAAATATCCGCGGTATTAATCGTTTCAATACAACTCATCTGATCCACATTCGAAATGATATTGGCATGACTCAACACCACTGCTTTCGGCGCCCCTTCTGAGCCTGATGTAAACAAAATTACCGCCTTTTTATCACCGCCCTCGGGATGTGGCACTCGCTTAACCTTATAGCGCACATAAGCGCCTATTTTGTCTTTTAAGGTAATATATTTACGCAACTCCTCCAGATAAAAAATTCGGTATCCGCCTTCGCGCAATGCATCAATCACGTTTTCCATCTTGGCGGTACGGATAAAGGTTGACGACGTAATCACCAGTTTAACCTGCGCCGTCCGACACATTGAAACAATATTTTTGGCGCCGACCGAAAAGTTAAGCATCACCGGAATCCGTTCATAAGCCGACAGCCCAAACAAAGTACAAACGTTAGCCAATGCGTTCGGCAGCAATATCGCCACATGCTCACTAGGATGTGTCATTTTTTTGAAAAAACGCCCAAGAACAAAAGATTTGATAACAATATCCTTATACGACTGCGGCACACGGTTGATATCCTCAAAAAACTTCGGTCGGTGAATCAGCCCGCGCTTAGAATTAATCTTGGCTGCCTTCATCAACAACCCAAACAACGATATATCACCATTATTGATGGCATCAAAACACATATCGCGCATAATCATATAAACTTCGTTGCTGATATGATCGCGCTGCCGCCGCAACTCATCTTTCAGCTTAAATTTAACCGGCTTCCTGACCGTAATTCGTACTCTCGGCAATGGCCTGTGCGGTAGTTTTCCTTTTGTTTTTGAAAAGAATCCGTACTGCGGCCCGTCAATCCACACCGGCACAATCGGCGCGCGTGACTTATCAGCCACCAATCCCGGCGCCTCATAAATTTTCATCAACCCGCCGCTTTCGGTAATCCGCCCTTCAGCAAAAATCACGCAGCAACGCCCGCTGTCAACCTTGGCGATCAACTCCTTCAAATCTGCCGGCTCAATCGGATTAAATGGAATAACATCCGCCGTCTGCATCAGCATTCTGATCCATTTGTTGCGATACAAATGCCCGTTTAAAGCAAACACCGGATTGCCCGGCAAAAAAGCAAACAACATTATCGGATCCAGAAACGACACATGATTGGAAACATAAACCGCCTTGGTCGGAAGCTTGTTAGCATCAAATTGAATATTACACCGCACCTTAAAAATCGTAAAGATGAGGCGCAGACAAAATCGAACAAAATCTCTCAAAAAAGTTCTCCGATAGTTCAAACATATAAGAATAGATGTAACTGTAAAAATAGGCCGATGTAAAGCAAAAAAAAGGTTATATCCGGCCGAACAGATGCCATTTAAGTATAATCCTTTGATTTTACGTTATATTTGACTTTTTACCCAAAAGTGGATAAAACACCGTTGTCTTTTTGCCGGATATATCTCATAATCAATACCGGCAAAATCAATAACAGGAGAACAAACATGGCTGTCGATTCAAAGAGCAAACTATTGCTCAGCGCTTTTGAAGAATTTGCCAAAAACGGTTTCAGCGGCGCCTCAACCCGCGACATCGCCGCCAAAGCCAACATCAATATATCCTCAATTCTTTATTATTTCGGTGGCAAAAAAGGCATCTACACCGCCGCCTTAAAAAAGATTGTCGATACCGTTAACACCATGACCAGCGAGCTAACTGCCCGCTATCAGGAAGTTATGGATGCTAAAGATGCTGACGGCGCCCGCACATTCTTAAAAGAAATTTTGCGACTGTTTTTATCGCTTTTATGCAGCAAAGATATTTCTGACGATCTCAAAAAGATTTTTTTAAGCGAATATTCAAGCCCAACTGATGAATTTAATGTTTTATACGACGAGCTGATCCGCCCGATGCATGACCGCATTTCAAATCTCCTTTGTCTGGCAAGCGGCGGTCGCATCAGCCTGCGCGACTGTTATTTTTACATTATTCCGTTGTTCTCACAACTGTTTGTTTTTGCTTCACGCAAAGAACTCATCTGTAAACTGATGGAATGGCCGGATTATAACAAAAAAGCCGAGCAGCGCTTGCAAAAATACATGGATGCCCAAGTTGATTTTATTCTTGACTTTCAGGCCGGATAAATGAGCACACTCGAATTAATCGCTAAGGCGGCTGTCTCCCACAATCTGGCTCGCAGCGAATTAATAACGTTGCTGTCGGATAATGGCTGCAATGAAACTTTGTTCGCCGCCGCCGACAATACCCGCCGCTGTTACGTCGGCGATGGTGTTCATTTGCGCGCCTTGATCGAATTTTCAAACATCTGCCGTAACAACTGCTTCTATTGCGGTCTACGGCGCAGCAATCAGAACATATCCCGTTACCGCATGGATGCTGACGAAATTATCACTCTGGCCAAATATGCAGCTCATAATATGGGCTTTAAAACCATCGTGCTGCAATCGGGCGAAGATATGTTTTTCACCGTCGACAAGATGTGTGAAATCATCCATGGCATCAAGCAATTTGATGTCGCTTTGACTTTGAGCATTGGCGAAAAAACCGCTGCCGAATACCAAGCCTATAAAGACGCCGGTGCCGACAGATTTCTACTGCGGATTGAAACCACCGACCGCGATTTATACCACCGCCTTGATCCGGATATGACATGGCAAAATCGCCGGCAATGTCTGACAAATATTGCTAACGCCGGATTGGAAATCGGCTCAGGAGTCATGGTCGGCCTGCCCGAACAAACAATTGAGAGTCTGGCAGACGATATTTTATTTTTTAAAGAAATCAATGCCGATATGATCGGCATCGGCCCGTTCATCCCACACCCCGATACACCGTTGAAAAGCGCAGCCGGCGGCTCGCTCGAAATGTCGCTCAAAGTCATGGCTTTAACCCGTTTGTTGTTGCCGGACATCAATATTCCGGCCACAACCGCAATGGAAACCCTCGCTCCAAACGGCCAAGCCAAAGCCCTGCAAGCCGGCGCCAACGTCATTATGCCAAATGTTACTTTCACACAATACCGGCAGCATTACGAACTCTACCCCGGAAAATCAAAAACCAACTGTGCCATCGACGAAAATCTGCAAGTCCTGCGAAATAAAATATCTTCCATCGGCCGCTATATAGCTGTTGACAAAGGATTCCACAAAAAAAGGCAGGTCAAGACCTGCCCTAATTTCTGTGATTAAATACTCGCCTAAAAAAACAGACAAGCACCTTGATGGAAATTACCACCAAACTTGTCAGTTTTATAACAAAAAAACATACCGGAATACTGAGGATCATACCTCCGGATACCCAGAGCACCAGCTGGTCTGAATACAAACCTCCGACGATCAAAGCCGCCCCGACGCCTAAAGAAATCAAGGATTTAACAAAGACGAACTTTACCGTCTCGCAAGCTATGTTATACTCAAAAGGCTCCCTTGTAATTTTCTTCAAAAGCGTAACATAAAGCTTATCTATGGCAATGACCTGCGAAAGAGAAACGACATTGGCAAAAAAGCCGCTCAACAGCATAACCATAATCGTCCCCAACAACCATAACAATGATTGCTCAAAATATCCTCCGGCAACCACAAAAACAATACCTATTACCCAAGCTGCCAGAAATTTAATAATATTAAACTTTGTGTCTCCCTCTGCCTCATCATATTTCGTCAGCAGATTTTTTAATATTTTTTCCATAATTATATAAAATTAATTCAACAACGCTCTTACTATACTACAATTTTTCCTATGGAGCAAGATTTTTCTTACTACCGGCTAAACACGTTTTGAAGGTTCGACCAATCCGCCAGATACAATAAACTTTATCGCCTCCTCAACCGACATCTCCATCTCTATAACATCCTTTTTTGGCACAAAAATAAGAAAACCGGAAGTCGGGTTCGGCGTCGTGGGAATAAAGACATTAACCATCGGTTCCGAAAATTTTGTTTCAATTTCGCCTTGTAAATCAGCGCTCACCAGCCCCAATATCCAAATTCCCTTACGTGGATATTCCAGCATAACAACTTTTTTAAATGCCTTGGTTTTGTTTGAAAAAACTGTTTCAAATATTTGTTTTAAAAGGGAATATATCGACGATATCAACGGCACTCTGGCCACAAACCACTCACCAAGACGGATAAAAAAGCTACCCAAAAATCCGGCAGCAAACATCCCGACCAGAATCAAAAAAACAATAAGAACAATCAACCCAAGCCCTGGAATCGTCATCGGCAGATAGCTGCCAAGCTGATATTGCGACGGCAGCATTTTATTAACCACAGTATCAACCCAAAGAATAAATTTATATGCCAGATAAAAAGTTATCGCCACCGGCGCCGTAACTAAAATACCGGTAAACAAATAAGCTCTGAGCTTAGCTCCAAACTTCATAAACACTTCTCTTTCGCGCTGCAACCGCAATCCTCTGATACGTCTTATGTTTTTAACGCGTCTGATAACCTTGCTCTTATCCGCCATTTTGCACTTTCCTCAAATCTTCAATAATAAACTGCACATCATTACATCCCTGCCAGCGATCACGGCGCAACACGCCAACGGCATCAAATTTTTCTCCTTGCGGATTAAGCATGGCGCCGCCTATATCATTATCGCCGACTCTGAAAGCAATAGCCTTGATTGAGCCGCCGTTTTCCGAGACCAAAATACAGCGCACATGTCCGACCCCGACCAGCGCCGGCCTGACGATCCGAACATTTTTAAGCATCAACCGTGGTTCCGGATTTCCGGCACCAAAAGGTTCCATTTTTTCCAACCAACCGGCTAACGCGGCATTGGCACCGCCGACATCCAGCACGGCATCAATCTCAACCACTGGCGTAATAGCTTCATTGCCGATCTTATCACGCACATAGTCGCCGACAAATTTTCTAAAATCTTCTATTTTGTCCTCTTCCAAAGAAAATCCTGCCGCCATCATATGACCGCCGCCTTTGGTAATCAGTCCCCTCTCCTTGGCGGCAATAATCAGAGTCCCTAAGTCAATCTGTGGAATAGAACGTGCCGACCCCTTAACTTCATCTTTTTCCACCGACATCACAAAAGCCGGCACATTATAGCGTTCCTTAAGTTTGCCGGCCACAATGCCGATAACCCCCTGATGCCAATCATAACCATAAACAAAGGCAATCGGATATTCGTTCTGTCTGCCCTCCAACATTTCCATCGCCGACAACAAAACATGATTCTCAATATCTTTGCGCGCCGCATTAAATTCATTAAGCTTGTCAGCTAAAAGCTGCGCTTGATAATCACTGTTACAACACAGAAGTCTGTTGCCCATATCAGCATCCCCGACTCGACCGCAGGCATTAATTCTTGGTCCCAAGACATACCCTAGATGAAACGCCGTCGGCGGCTCAGACAAATTAGCCTTGTCCATCAGTGCAGTCAAACCCTTGTTAGCTCTGGCCGCCATAATTTTTAATCCCTGAGAGACATAAGCTCTGTTCAGCCCTTTAAGCGGCACAACATCACATACAGTCCCGAGCGCCACCAAATCAAGCCATTTTCTCAAATCAGGTTCAGGATTTTCGGGAGTATAAAAATTTTTTGTGCGCAGCTCGCGATTAACCGCCACCACCGCCATAAACACCACACCGACCGCCGCCATATATTTAAGATACGGATAATCATCATTCTCGTCCAGTCGCTTTGGATTAACCATGGCATAAATTTTGGGCAGTCTGATTTCAGCTTCATGATGATCCAAAACAATCACATCCATCCCCAAAGAAGCCGCATATTCCAACGAGTCAAAAGCCGTCGTTCCGCAATCAAGAGTCAACAAGAGCCTCGCACCAGCTGCCTTAAAATCATCAACAGCCTTTATGCTGGGGCCATATCCTTCTTCCCTATCTGGAATATGAATCTGCGGCTCAACTCCGACTGACTGCAAAAAAAGCTTCATAACTGACGTTGATGTCGCACCGTCCACATCATAATCACCGATAATAGCAATCCGTTCCTTTTTCATAACAGCCTCGGCGATTCTGCAGGCCGCCCTCTTCATGTCCTTTAAGACAAACGGATCCGGCATCAAACAATTAATTTTCGGCTCCAAAAAACTCGGCGCATCATCAACATCAACACCCCGCAGAGACATAATCTCCGCTATCAACAAAGGCAAATCAAACTTTTGTGCCATTACCTCGGTCACACGACCATCCGCTCTGGCAACCTGCCAAATATTGCCGCCCAAAGAAACGCTATTTTCCGCGCCGATATCCATTTTTCATTTAATAGGTCAGATAAATTTCTGCTCGGCGATTCAACCTTTCGCCCGCCGGCATAACTTCCTGATACATTGGCATCGAATCTGATAAAGCCTGCATAACAATCTTGTTTGCGGGGACACCGGCACGCCGCAACGCTTTAACAGTATTTTCCGCACGTTTGGCTGAAACATTAAAGTTAATCAATTTATGAGTCGCCGGATCCGTATCACGGGTTCTGGATGACGCAAACCCGTAGACCGTAACCGACGCGTCATTCTCCTTAACCAATTTAGCTATTTTCCGCAAAACAGCATAATAAGAGCTGTCAACAACAGCACCACCGTCTTCAAAATAAATCGTGGCTGCTAAATAGTGCATGCTTGGCGCTTTATCAATCATGGCACTGTCATTCGTTTCGGCTTTACTATCAACAATTTTGACGTTATCTTCGGGCTGTCTGTCGCCTTTGTCTTTTTTCGTCTCTTCTTTGGTCTCGGAATCTTCTTCAATCTTGTCTTCAGCCGGCACTATATCCTCCTTTTTTACCTCAACCACCGCCGCCGGCTCAGCCTTCTCGGCCTTCTCTAGCGTAATTCCTTTGTCTTCGTCGTCATACGCAGCATTATCTTTATCAGAAACCAACACACCTTTTTCTTCAACTTTGCGGATTTCAACCTTTCCGCCATCGCTAATGACGATATCCGTATCATCTTCAAAATCCGGAAAAACCGCACTGGCGCAACCGAACAACAACATAACGGACAACATCCCAACAGACAACTTCAAACCTTTTTGCAACAGCATTTCTCTATCCCGTTTCTAAAATTTCCATCTCGAGCAAGGATAAAACAATTCTATTTTTTACACAAGAACAAAAACTCAGTTTTAAGCAAATTAAATTAAATAAAGCAATTATTTTGAAAATTTGTTTGTAATTCGCAAAGCATATACTATAATAAGAATAATTGCTTTCATTTTGGATAAGAAGATGGACAATAAAACCATTACATCAACTTTGGATATTGTCAATTGGTTTTGCCGCAAAGCCGCAGCAGTCGGCACAACGCTTGATGAAAACAAAATCCAGCACCTGCTTTTTTTGGCGCAAATTCACTATGCCCTCAAATCAGGACATTTCCTGATGCCTTCCCTGTTTGTTTGCAGTCGGTCAGGATTCTATGAACCGACCGTCCGCGTGCTTATGCGCTTTGGGCTTCCCTTGCTTCCGGAACCGTGTTTCAAAACCGAAATTAATACCTTTTTAGAGCTCATATGGCAAAAATACGCTGGACAATCTGAAACCGAACTCAACCGTTTTATATTGTCTCTGGATTGCTGGAAACAATCTTATCGTCCGGAAGCTGAAATCATTGTCGACCCCATGTGCTTGGCCGCTTCTTTTGCCGATTCTATCAAGCAAACAGGAAGCAGACAGACCTCTGATACGCCCAAAATCCGCCTGTCACAAAACGGCCCAGTCAAAGTTTCAACATGGCATCCGCGCAAATTAAGCGATGCCAAACCATAATAAGGAGACCCAAAGAATGAAATTCTTTTCATTTTTAACCGCTTTGTTGTTTCTGACAGCTTGCTCGGAAGAAATAGAGCAAAAGCCTACAACGCCACTAATCATCACAACCTCAAACGGAGAAATAAGGTTTAATGTTGAAGTTGCTCAAACACCTGAAGAACTGCAAAAAGGCCTGATGTATCGCACCCAAATGCCTTTGAACAATGGCATGATCTTCAGCATTTATCCTGTCAGACCGACCGGTATGTGGATGAAAAATACCAAAATTTCCTTAGACATGATCTTTGTTGCTCCCGATGCTTCCATCAGTATGATCAAAGAAAATGCTGTGCCGATGTCTGAGGATTTGATTATTTCTCGCGATCCGGTACGCGCCGTTATTGAACTAAATGCCGGACAAGTCAAGCGTTACGGCATTAAGATTGGTGACAAGATCAATCATGCACTCCTAAACAATATGACAACGTTATCCGATGTTCCCCTTCCTCAGCCTACAACGCCGAAAGGAACAGTGCCTAAAGGACCTAATGCGGCAGGTGCCGTTATCCCGAAAGGACCTAATGCGGCAGGCGCCGTTATCCCGAAAGGGCCTAATGCGGCAGGCGCCGTCATCCCGAAAGGGCCTAACGCGGCAGGCGCCGTCATCCCGAAAGGGCCTAATGCGGCAGGCGCCGCCGGACCGGTCAAGCTTCCTGTGCCCACGCCATAAGAAACTTGTTAAATTAAATCAAAGGCTCCTTTTACAAGGAGCCTTTGATTTAACAAAGAAACAAACCGTTACGCTGTCAAAGCGGCTGTATCTTCAGCAATCATTAATTCTTCGTTTGTCGGAATCACAAAAGCTTTCACTTTTGAATCCTTAGTCGATATTTCTTCCGCATTGCCGCGACGATTGTTGGCTTCCTCATCAATTTTAATACCCAAATAACTCAAAC
Source organism: uncultured Alphaproteobacteria bacterium (assembly GCA_944393715.1). Lineage (GTDB taxonomy): Bacteria > Pseudomonadota > Alphaproteobacteria > RF32 > CAG-239 > CAZU01. Next base: position 9,365 of record CALYBB010000019.1, on the reverse strand, counting down.
GTTCTAACACCAACTTACGGATTATCGGCGAATTTTCACCAATACCGGCCGTAAACACGATCGCATCGACCCCGCCCAAAGCCGCAATATAGCTGCCGATAAATTTAACGATATTATAAACATAAACCTGTACACCGACAACGATATTTTTATCCCCTTTCAAATAAGCCGCTTCCACATCACGCATATCGGAAAACCCTGTCAGGCCAAGCATACCACTCTGCTTATTCAAAAGTTTATTAACCTCATCAACGCTCAATCCTTGCTCTTTCATAATATGCAGCGGAATATAGGGATCAATATCTCCGCAGCGTGTTCCCATCACAATACCGGCTAACGGCGTAAAGCCCATCGATGTGTCAATACATCTACCATCTTTAATTGCCGACAACGACGCACCGTTTCCCAAATGACAAACGATCAATTTCTTATTTTCACCCAATACCTTCGCTGCTTCTTGGGCAATATAACGATGAGATGTTCCATGCATACCATAGCGACGAATTTGATGCTTGGTGTATTGCTCTAGCGGCAACCCATAAAGAAAAGCCTCTTTAGGCATTGTTTGATGAAATGCCGTATCAAACACCGCTACCTGAGCCACATTCGGCAAGCTTTTCTGCACGGCGCGAATACCAAGTACTGCCGCCGGATTATGCAACGGAGCCAACGCCGACAAATCAGCGATAGCTTTGATTGCCGTCTCATTCAACAAAACCGATTGTTTAAATATTTCGCCACCATGAACCACTCTGTGCCCGACGGCAGAAATTTCGCTCAGGTCATGAATGGCGCCGGAAAGCAAAAGCTGAAACACTTCCGTCAAAGCTTCATTATGTGTCGGTAGCGATGTCGAAACTTCCTTTTTTGTTCCGTCGGCATATTTAATACTGACTTTTGCCCCTTCAATACCAATACGCTCGGCCAAACCTTTGGCTACAACTTTATATGTTTCGCCCTCAACACTAAACAACTGATACTTAAGTGACGACGAACCCGAATTAAGCACTAAAATTTTTTGCATAACATTATCCTTCTTTTCATAAAACTCACATAGCTTGAACCGCTGTCAAAGCCACCGTACAAACAATATCTCTGACCGAACAACCGCGAGACAAATCATTAATCGGCGCGCGCAACCCCTGCAACACAGGACCATAGGCTTCATAACCGCCCAACCGCTGCACCAGTTTATATGCAATATTACCGGCATTTAAATCCGGAAAGATCAAAACTCTGGCATGTCCGGCGACCTCGCTCCCAGGTGCTTTTAAAGCGGCAACTTTTTCCACTAATGCCGCATCCGCCTGCAATTCGCCGTCCAACCGAATACCCAAATTTATAAATTCTTCCGAAACGGCCATTTCTTTGGCAATCTTAACCGCACGCTGCACTTTCTCAACCGCCTCGCCTTTACCGGAACCGTACGAAGAATAAGACAACATCGCAATATCCGGTCTAATACCGAATTGAACGGCTGTTTGCGCTGCCTGCATCGCAATATTAGCCAGCTCCTGATCTGTCGGATTCGGCGTAATCGCGCAATCGGCAAAAATCAAAGTTTCCTCCCCCTTGCTCATAAAGAAAAACGACGAAACATTCATATCCTTACGCGCCGATTTTACAATCTGCAAAGCCGGCCGCACCGTATCAGCAGTCGAATGCGCCGCACCAGAGACCATTCCGTCGGCATCACGAGATTTAATCATCAAAGTGCCAAAATAATTCGGATTCTGCGCCATTTCAAGAGCAGCTTCCGGTGTTACCCCTTTTTCCTTGCGCAATTCATAAAACAAATCAGCATATTTTTGCAGTTTATCCGAAGCTTTCGGATTAATCATTTCAATACCGTCCGACGACCACCCTTTAGCCGCAAAATCAGCCTTTATCCGATTTTCATCTCCAAGCAAAATAACTTTGGCAATCTTTTCCTTAGTCAGCAAATAAGCCGCTTCCAAGACACGCTCATCATCACCTTCCGGCAACACAATCGTCTTCAGTGTCTGTTTTGCCTTAGCAATAACGCCGTCGATAAAATTCGTCATTATCCAATCCTTCCATATAACTGCAATTAACATAATTCTGGTATAATAAACAACTTTCTCAGTTAAAAGTCAAAATATCTTTTGATTATTTGGATAAAGTATTATATCTTGCTTATAAATTTCGTGCTTATCTTGAGGAGAAACAGGATGGAAAGAACTTTGTCAATTATCAAACCTGATGCCGTTTCACGCAACATCACCGGCAAAATAAACAGCATGATTGAAGATGCCGGCCTCCGGATCGTCGCTCAAAAAATGATCTGCCTGTCTCCGGCTCAGGCCGAAGGCTTTTATGAAGAACACCGCGGCAAATCCTTTTTTGACAATTTGGTACGGTTCATGAGTTCTGCGCCAATTATCGTCCAAGTTTTGGAAGGCGATGACGCAATCTCCCGCTACCGTAAAATCATGGGAGCAACCAACCCCGCCGTGGCCGAGGAAGGCACCATTCGCAAAACTTTTGCCCTGTCAATTGATAAAAATTCGGTTCACGGCTCAGATTCGCCGGAAAGTGCCGCTCGCGAAATCGCCTATTTTTTCAGCAACATAGATATTTTCTAAAAGGAGGCTTCCGCCTGTGCGTCAAATTTTTCTGCCTTTTCTGCTTTTCGGATTATTTTTGAGTTTACCCGCCGTCGCTGATGAAAAATTTTCCGTCGAAATAAAAGTTGACGTAACAGATGTCAACGCTTCCGTTGCGCGTGAAAAAGCCCTAAGCGGCGCCAATCGTGCTGCCATTACCGCCGTTGCTCGCCGCATATCAACCCAAACCGGTGCAGACAAAATTGCTTCAATGAATGATGCACAGCTCATAAACTTTATTAAAGAAACTTCGGTTTTAAACGAAAAAAATTCCGATGTCCGCTATATGGCGGATCTAAAAATCGTCATCAACGAAGACTTACTCAAACAATATATGCAAGAACGCGGTATTCCGCTGTTCTTAAAAAAAGATATCTCAATTTTAGTAATTCCGCTGTTTCGCGAATTTAGCGGTGACACCCCCTTGCTATGGGAAATCAACAACCCTTGGATGCAGGCATGGAATACCGCCGCCCCAAATTCCGCAATCCGTTTTATCCCCATTCAAAATTCAGCAGGAACCGCAGAAACCGTGACGGCCGAACAAGCGGCGCTTGGTGATCCCCAAACACTTGAATACCTCCGTCAGGCCTTCGGTGCTGATGATGTTTATGTACTTGACGCCGCCTATAATGGCGTCGAAGGACTTAAGGTTACGGCATCTTCTTTATCGGGAAATCATCAAACTATCATAATCTCCGGTCCCAAATCATCCGGCACAGAACTATTTACCAAAGCCGTTGCCGAAACGCAAAAACAACTTGAGCAACAAATTCTGACTTTGGAACAAAAACTGACAGCTGAAGAAAACGAAATAACTATTCTTTATCCTTTTCATTCGCTCAATCAATGGATTGCAGCCGAACAACGCATCAAGAGCCTTCCCGAAACATCATCAATCCAAATTCAGGCCATGGCTCAGGGAAAAACGCAATTCAAGCTCTTATTTACCGGCAGCATTGATACCCTGCGCCGGCGGTTGGAAAGTATTGGCTACCGCTTGGAAAATGGCGGAAATTATATGATTTTGCAAAACATAGGAGAATAAAAACATGACCTCTGCCATCAAACCCGAAAATAAAAACTGGATTTTCTGGCTCTGTCTTTTAGTCTTTTTCATTACATCCATTTATGTTCTGCGATCGGTTCTGCTGCCTTTTGTTGCGGGCATTGTTATCGGCTACCTGCTTGATCCTCTGGCCTCTCGTTTCCAAAAGCTCAAAATGGGGCGCACTTTGGCAACCTGTTTGGTGCTGTTGCTGGTAACCATTATTTTGGTTCCGGCGGTTTTAGCTCTGGTCAGCATGATTGACAATCAACTGTCACAGTTCATCAACGCAGTTCCGCACTACATGGCCTCCTTAAGTAAAAAACTTGAACCGATTATTGCCAATCTGCAGGATAATATTCCGGGACTGAGCCGCGAAAAAATACGCGAATACCTACAAGGCAACATCTCCAACGGACTAAAACTTTTTGGTTCGGTTCTGCGCCGCCTCATCACCAGTGGCTACGCTTTGTTTAACATTGTATCGTTGCTGCTTATTACACCGGTAGTTGCTTTTTATATGCTGCGCGACTGGGATAGTTTCATCCAAAAAGTTGACAGCCTCCTGCCCAAAGCTTACAAACACGAGATTGAACTTCAGGCCAAAGCAATTGACCAGATTATTTCGTCTTTCATTCGCGGTCAGCTTTCGGTCTGTGTCCTGCTCGGCAGCTTTTATGCTGTCGGCTTGACTTTGGTTGGCCTTGACCTTGGCATGCTGGTTGGTTTCATTGCCGGAGTTATTTCATTCATCCCTTATGTTGGTTCAATAGTCGGTTTCATAACGGCCATGGCCATTGCTTTTGCCCAATTTGACAGTTGGATTCCGATTGCTCAAGTCATCGGAGTTTTTGCCGTTGGTCAATTTTTAGAAGGTAATTTCTTAACACCTAAATTAGTCGGCGATTCTGTCGGTTTGCATCCCGTATGGGTTATGTTTGCTTTGTTGGCCGGCGGCGTTTTATTAGGCTTTTTAGGCTTAATGATTGCGGTTCCGACGGCCGCTGTTATCGGCGTCTTGATGCGTTTTGCCATCGGAAAATACAAAAAAAGCTCTCTTTATCGAGACTAAATAAACAAAAAGAAGGTCGGAAACATCGTCTCCGACCTTCTTTTTGGCATTTCTACGACATCAAGCCGATTTCTTGGTCGTCTTTTTAGAAGCTTTTTTATCTTCGTCAAAAGCATACAGTTCTTCAACCGAAACCACCTTTTCATTCAGTTTAGCCAGCGAAATAATATGGTCAATGATTTTCTCCTCAAAAATCGGCGCCTTCAAAGCTTCCACCGCCTGCTTATTTTTCAGGTAATAATCCAACACCATCTGCTCTTGTCCGGGATAACGTTTAGCCTCGTTCATAATCGCGGCATTAATATCTTCCGGCTTGATGGATATTTTAGCATTTTGCCCGACCTCGGACAGCAAAAGTCCCAGTTTGACTCTGCGGACAGCAATGTCTTTATATTCCTTCAACAACTCATCTTCTTTTTTGCCCTTTTCCTCAGCATCCAACTGCCCTGTTTTTTTAGCGCTCTCATACTGGTTGACAATAGCCTTATACTCAGCATCCACCAACGAAGCCGGAACATCAAACTTGTACTCCTTATCCAGAATATCCAAAAGCTGACGTTTTAATTTCAAACGCGATGCGTTGTCATAGTCGGCTTTAATCCGCGAGGCCAAAGTCTCTTTAAGTTTTTCTATACTTTCAGCACCGAGTGATTTTGCCAATTCATCGTTTATTTCAACCTTCTTCGGCTCACGCACCTCTTTAACAGTTACCGCAAACACAGCATCTTTACCGGCCAAATCTTTGGCATGATAATTATCCGGAAACTTGGTCTTAACATCAATTTTTGCACCAGCCTCCGCGCCTATTAACTGATCCTCAAAACCGGAAATAAAAGAACCTGACCCCAGTTCCAGCGGATAATCGCTGCCTTTGCCGCCGTTAAATTCGACCCCATCGACCGAACCGACAAAATCAATCACGACAACATCGCCTTTAGCCGCCTTTTTCCCGTCAGTCTTAACCGTTTCTTTACGAGCATTGGCCAAATAGCCGACAGCTTTATCGACCTCCTCAGCCGGAACTTCTGCCGTCTGCTTATCCAAAACGATTTTTGAAAAATCACCCAGCTTAATCTCGGGCAAAACTTCGACATTCATTTCGAACTCAAGATCTTTATCTTCGCCAAAAGCCAAAATCTTAATCGACGGCTGATTAGCCGGACGCAGTTTTTTCTCGACCAAGACCCGATTGCTGCCATTGCGCACCGCGTCGTCCAAAGCCTCTCCCATAACCTCGTTCTGATATTTTTTCTTAATCATCGAAAGCGGAGCATGACCGGCACGAAAACCCTGAATCTTGGCTTTTTTGGCAATCTGAGCTAATTTAGTATCAATCTCTTTGGCAAAATCTTCTTTAGGCATCACAACTTTATAAGCTTTGTTCAGACCTTCGGATTTCAATTCATTAATTTTCATAAAAACTTCTCTCTTTTACTAACAAGACCAACCAAATCGGCTTTTCTATGGTGCGGGTGAAGGGACTTGAACCCCCACTCCTTGCGGAACCAGATCCTAAGTCTGGCGCGTCTACCAGTTCCGCCACACCCGCCTTTACCTTGCAAAAGCCGTCTAATTGCCTGAATACTAGCGTATTATTTTAATAAATCAAGCATAAATTCACAGTTGGCAAAAAATTATTTGTAATATAGTTCAATCTTTTATAATATGGGCTAAACGCGATAATTTTTTTAGAGGCATATTTTGCAATGTTTAGCCGCAATTTTACCAAAATCCTGTTGTCAGCCACAGCTTTGAGCCTTTTGTCGGCTTGTGCCGTTGTTGATAAAAAAGACACTGCTGAGGAATCAAACTGGTTTGTCCGTTTGTTTGAGAAAGATGGTCAAAACTACGCCGAGCAAGCAACACTTTCTTACTCGCAAGGAAATTTTGCCAAAACGCTGGAATACACTACCGAAGCACTCAAAGACAACCCGCGCAATCAGCAGGCTCTTCTGGTTGGGGCTCTGGCCGCGGAAAAGCTCGGCCGTTACAACCGTGCCCGCCAATACTACGAAGATTTGATCATTATTAACGGCGATGAAACCTCCATTCTTGGTTCGCCGGACGGGCTGCCCCACAAGATTTCCGAAACAGCCAGAAACAACTTGCGCGCCATAACCATTGCTCAAAACAAATTAACGATTGAAAATCGGGATGGCAGCACGAGCTTTGCCGTTTCTGAAAATGCCGGCGAAAACATCAGCAAAAATACCATTGCCGCAGCCCTAAGCAAAAAATCAATTCCGGCAGTTCGTTCGCAGCCGGTCGGCGTAGATGATATCTTTACACCCGAACAACAGAATATTGTCTCTCGCTTTTTAATTTTGAAAGAACTGGCTGAAAAGGATTTTATCACCAAAGAGGAGTTTCTGTCGCGCCGACAGGCCAACATCGGTGGTCTGCTGCCTTTGACCAATCAGGCCCCCGGCATAGGTATCACCGATCCGGTTCCGTCTCCGGATCTGATTATCGAAAGGCTGAATATCTTAAAAGAAGGAGTCGAGACGCGCGCCATAACGCCGCGCGAGTTCTCAGCTGAACGCGATGTTATTATTGAGGCACTGATGTCGCCCACGCCGCGTCAACGCATCAAAAATAAAGCTCCGTCAAAAAATATTTTAGATGCCGCGCAGGACTTACGCCGACTGGAAGTTCTATATGATCTTGACTTGATTACCTCAAACGAAAAAACGGCGGAAAAAAAGGCGGTTGAAAGATATTTAGGCATCAACCGCGATTATCAAAAACCCAAACCGGTTTCCCCTGTCGTTGCAGCAAAACCGCAGACTGTGCAGCCACCCAAGAAAGAAGTTGCGGAAGTTAAAAACATCCAACAAGACGTTGCCCCGCAGACCCCGAACGAGATCGTCTCCGTAACCGATGCGGTAACGCCTGCCGCAGCATTGGTTGATGAACTAAAAAGCATCGAAACGCCGCAGGTTTCAAACCCTTTTTAACCGCTTAAAGCCCCACACGAAGCCAATCTCAAAACCGTTAGTGTTTTTAGATTTTTAACCGGCCTTTTCCTGCCGGGCGATTTCATGCATCCGAAACAACTTCATTTTTTCAAGTTTTTGTTTCTTAATATATTTCAAATACCCTTCATAGCTAAACAGCACCACTGCCGAAACCAGTAACGGCAGCAAATAATAAATTACTCGATAAGCCAACAACGCGCCAAACAACAAAACCTGATTATGCTCACCGGGGATAATATACATAAACAACCCCTCAAACACTCCCAAACCACCAGGAACCTGACTAAACACACCCAGCACCTGCGCGATGATAAACACGCCGATAAAAGTATTAAAAGGAATATCAGCAAAAGCAATCAGCGAAAAATACAAAACCAACGAAGCCATCAAAATATCTGCTGCACCGATGATCACCTGCGCCAGCGCCATTTTGAAATTTGGCATATCAAACTCAACTTCTTTGATAATCAGCGGTTTTTTATACCAGATGCTCAAGACAAAATAACCCGCCAATCCAACAAGCGACACAGCCGCCACAATCTCGGTTGTCAGCTTGGAAACCGAACCGGCACCAAAAGCATGATCCGGCGTAATCAAATAACCGACAATAATCAAAAAGAAACAAGCCACCAAATACGTAAAACCGGAAAAAGTAACCATCCGCACAATTTCAGTGCCCTTAAAACGCCAGCGGGTATAAAGACGATAGCGTATTGTACCGCCGGAAACAATGGCATGTCCGGCATTATTGCTGACCGAAAATCCTATAAATCCGGCAAAGATCCACTTCCACGGTGCTAACTTGCGACCAACATAACGCAAGGCCAAATAGTCGTACGAAGACAACGCCACATAACCGAAAAACGAAGCCATACAGGCCAGAGCCAGATTTTTGCTTGGGATGGCGAGTAAAGCATTTTTAATATCATCCAAGCTATACTTTGACAACTGCATATATAAAGCATACGCGGCCACGCCAAAGAAAAACAACCCCGCCCAGGAGATAACTTTTTTTAAGATTCGCTTGGTTCGCCCCGCCATTTTAATACCTCTGTTCTAAAATTCATACTATTTTATAGATATAGTCGGTTAAAGCAAGAGCGTCAATCCAAATATAATTTTTTTATCAGCAAAAATTAAAAAAGCCTCTTATGCAAAAGCTTCAATCTTTTTTGTTGCCAAATTAAATTATTTGCGCTAAACAAAAAGCATTCTGCGTTCAAACATTTTTATGCAGGTATAATTCAATGGTAGAATGTGAGCTTCCCAAGCTTAATATGCGGGTTCGATTCCCGTTACCTGCTCCAACAAAAGCCACCCAGCTTGCAGGGTGGTTTTTTGGTTATAATCAGGATCTAAATGTTTCATCACAAACATCCTTTCCATTTAAACCTGTCTCCCCTCCTTTGGCCAAGCATTCTTGCCTCGGATAAGGGGGGGCTTCCGCTTATCTAAAAACAGTGGAAGATGCCTGATCCTCATTTCATTCGGAGGCATGACAGTTTAAATTTATTGTCATTCTGAGGCGCGTCCTTCCCTTCTGTCATTCTGAGGGACGAAAGTCCCGAAGAATCTAAGAGATCCTTCGCTCCCGCTCAGGATGACGGGAAAAGAGTCATCCTTTTCATTTTGTCATTCTG
>CALYBB010000018.1 GCA_944393715.1 uncultured Alphaproteobacteria bacterium | reverse complement strand
CCCTGATCGGGCAAACCGGCGATACCCGCGTCTCGCCTAGCCCTGGTAGTCGAACCCCAGTTGTCTGGGCTTCAAACCCGACATAGCCTGAACCACTAAAAAAAGGCCTCACAAGGAGACCTTTCTTTAGTGGTAGGCGCGTGGGGGTTCGAACCCCAGACCCACTGATTAAGAGTCAGTTGCTCTACCAACTGAGCTACGCACCCATATCAACGATGTGCCGGAATATAAACCGTCTTTGTTTTTTTTGCAAGCGTTTTTTTTATTTGTTTGTGTTGATAAGAAAAACTTGCTTTAATTTGAAATTAGGATATAAAGGTATAGACAAACATTTTTTAGGAGAACCCGCTGATGAAAATCGTAAAATATACTTTGTTGACGTTGCTGGCTTTGATCGTTGTCGTCTTTGTGGTCGGCTGGCTGTATCTTGAGCCGTTGGTTAAGGGTGCTGTTCACAAATTTGGTACTCAGATTGTCGGAACGGAAGTTAATTTGGCCGGTTTCAGCCTGCATCCGCTGGATGGAGAGTTGGAAATTAACGGTTTTACCGTTGCTAACCCCAAAGGTTATGAGACGCCTGATTTGTTGAGTTTGGGCGAAATTTTCATTAAGATTAATCCCAAGAGCGTCTTGTCGGATACAATTATTGTTGAAGAAATTCGGATTTTGAAACCGGAATTAACTTATGAAATGCCGAATTTTTCAACCAGTAATGTTCAACAATTGCAAGAGAATGTTGCTCGCAATACGGCAAAGTCTGCCGCAACCAAGCCTGCTGAGGCTAAAAACGAAGGTGCTGCCGCGGAAGTCGAATCGGCTCCGGCCAAAAAGGTTATTATCCGCAAGGTTACAGTTGCCGGCGGTTCGCTTTCAGCTATGACACCGTTGCAGAAAAAGACTGGTGCGTTGATCCTTGAAATGCCGGCGCTCGAGCTGACGAATATTGGTGATGACAGTAAGGGTATGGGGTTAAACGAATCGATTGCGGTGATTTTTAATCGAATCTTGTTTAATGCGACGTCGGTTGCGACCAAAGCTCTCGGCAATGTGTCGGATGTAGCGCAGAAAGCTGCTAATAAGGCTGTTGATCAGGTTAAAGAATCGGTCGGAGAAGAGGCTGGTGGTTTGCTGGATAAAGTTAAGTTTTGGTAAATTGCTGCAAGGTACTGAAAAAATAGGCCCCTCGGAAAGTTCTTTCCGAGGGGCTTTTTATGATGATGTGGAAAAACAAAGCGTGAAGATTATTTAATTAAAAAAGGAGATTGCTATGTTTAGGCTTGTTTTTTTAGTGCTTTGTTTGCTGACGGCTTGTGTTTCCGCAGGGGGAAATACTTCGTTTGAGAATGAAATGCAACGCTGGGTAGGGCGTTCGGAAGGACAGCTTTACCAAGCTTGGGGAATGCCGGCCAATGTTTATAATATAACACCGCAGGAAAAAGTGCTGACTTATGTGCGGCGATCGTTACGCGGGACGCAAAATCCCTATAGTGATGCGGTTTATTATGGCGGAACAGGCGAAGAAAGCTGGTGGGATAGATTGTTCGGGCCGCCAGAATCTAATCAGGCACGGGTTTATTATTGTAAAATTTCGTTTGTTGTCCAGCGGGGCGTTGTTGTTAGTTATAATTTTAACGGTGATAATTGTGTGATCAATAGTTATTTTTAGGCTTGACCTTTGAAGAACTTTCGGCTAAACAAACGATTGTTGTTGAGTATCGTTAAATAAAACGAAGTTTTATGACGGCTTTCTATCTGGGATTATTGTGAAAGTGTCGTCTATATATTGGAGAGGTGGCAGAGCGGTTTAATGCAGCGGTCTTGAAAACCGTCGTGGGCGCAAGCCCACCGGGAGTTCGAATCTCCCCCTCTCCGCCAATGTTGGAAAGTCCGATTTAAAATCGGGCTTTTTTTGTTGAAAAAAATTGCATAATCTGCAAAAAATTAAACCAAGAGGTAAAACTGATGTCAGTAGAACAGAATATTGCTGCATTTTTTGAATTTGTGTATCGGCGACAGGAGATTTGGCATCGGCGTTTTGTTTTGCAGCAGCCGATGCCATGGACGGATGATGAGATTTTGCGCGATTATAAATTTTGCAATGTTTATCGCGAGCTTGACGGTGGTACTCAGGCTATTGTCAAATATCTTAAGCAAAAAAATATTTCGCCGGAGATAAAACTTTTTAATATTATTGCTTATCGTTTTTTTAATCGCCGCAATACAATAGAAAATTTGTTTGGCGGGTTGTTGGATCCGCAAAATTTTAACATTAAATTTTATGAAAAGAGGCTTGATGATTGTAAACAAAGAGAAAATATTTTTTCAAATGCTTATTTGGTGTCATCGCATCCGTATAATTCGGCTTATCGGCCGAGGGATAAACATGTGCAGATTTTGCTAATGTTGGATGAGCTGAGGGGAAAAATCGACGAGATTATCCGGCAATTGCGGCAAAGTCCGCCGCAACAGGGGGTGCAGATTATAGCGAATTATGTGGCTTTGGCTGGTTCGTTTTTGGCCGGACAGATATTGTTGGACATAACTTATGCCGGCGACCTTGTTTCTTATACCGGCGATGATTTTTTGGTGGTCGGGCCGGGGGCGCATTGGGGGCTTAATCTGATATTTGATCGGCGATTGGGTAAAAAGGAAGCTGATGCGGCTTGTCGAAGTCTTTATGCCATGCAGAAAGAGGAATTTTTGAAGCTCAAAGAATATAAAGGATTAGACTGGGAAAGGGTGTGCTGGCAAAATCAAGATTATCCGAATACGCCTTATTTGTGTTTGCATGATGTGCAAAATTCTTTGTGCGAATTTAGAAAATATTGGCGGCTTAAAGCTGGTGAAAAAGCCAAAAAACGTTATTTTAAGTTATAAATTTTATCTTTTTAATCATTTTTAAAATAAAATAAGACTATCATAAAAGAAATGATAAAAAATTTTTCGGAAGAATCAGGTGTTTCGGTTTTTGCCTCTATATATGTTGCTTTCTTTTGCCATGATGGCTTGTGCTTCGGCCAATGTTGTGTCCATTGCGCCGGAAGAATATCTTGATTGGCTTGAAGAACTTAAAGAGGAGATGGTCGACAAAGGTATTTCACAAAAGACCATAGACGAAGTTTATGCGGTTGACTATTATCATCCCAAACCGGCAGCTGTTAAGAATGACCGCAAACAGATGGAGTTTGTGCTGCGGTCAGATGAATATCTTAATCGGGTTGTCAGTAAAATAAGGGTTGAAAAAGGGCAGAAATATTATCGGGAGCTTAAGCCTTTTTGGCAAAAGCTGGCTCAAAGTTATAATGTCTCCGGAGAATATTTGACAGCTTTTTGGGGAATTGAAACAAATTTTGGTACTAATTTCGGCGGATATAATGTGATTGATGCCTTGACGGAAATGAGCTATGATAAAAGGCGCGCAAAATTTTTTCGTGGCGAATTGTATCAGGCTTTGAAAATCGTGGATGGCGGACATATTGATTTTAGGGAGATGCAGGGGTCGTGGGCCGGCGCTATGGGACATTTTCAGTTTATGCCTTCGACATTTAATGCTTATGCAATTGATTTTGACGGCAATAAGCAGATTGATATATGGAAATCGTTTGATGATGCTGCGGCTTCGGCGGCCAATTATCTGACAAAGATCGGCTGGCAGAAGAATTTGCCTTGGGGAATGGAAGTACGTTTGCCGTGGAATTTTGATTATGCGCGGGCTGATCGGGAAAAGCCTTTGACGGTCGCCGAATGGAACAAAATAGGTGTTCGACGACTTAATGGTCGCCGGATTAATCTGCCGGATGAGGTCAGAGTGTCAATCATTATTCCGGAAGGCAGAAGAGGACATGCTTATTTGATTACGGATAATTTTCATAAAATTATGCAATGGAATCACTCGGAAAATTATGCGCTGGCTGTTGGGCTGTTGGCTGATTATGTTAAAAGCGGGCGAAAATGGCAGCACGTTAAGACAGGATCTTTTTTGAGGTTGAACAGTAAAGATATTGAAAAAATTCAAAAATTTATCAATAAACAGGGATTGGCAAAGCTGCAAGAAGACGGCAAGCTTGGGATGAATACTCGGCGGGCAATTAAAAAGCTGCAAAAAAAGGCTCATTTGCCGCAAGACGGTTATCCGGATTATCAGTTGCTGAACAAAATAAACAATTATGATCCCAAAATCGGTTTTCATATTCCAGTGCCGGTGCGAAAATTACACAAGGCAAAATAATCACTTTACCTCGGATAAAAAAAATTATAAATTATCTGCGATTGAAAATATGAAAAAATAACGGGAAAAGGAATGACGAGGATAAAATATCTGGTTTTGGCGTCGGTTTTGTTTTTGGGCGCCTGTGTTTACGGTAGTGCCGATCTCGGCGGCGGTAAATATACTCAGGCGACGGCAATTACCGGACAGGGTGGCACTTATAAGATCGGCAATCCTTATAAAATTATGGGAAAATGGTATTATCCGAAAGAAGATTATAACTATTCCGAGATTGGTATGGCGTCATGGTACGGCGATGATTTTCATGCACGGACGACGGCCAATGGCGAAATGTTTGATATGAATTCGTTAACGGCGGCGCATCGGACATTGCCTTTGCCGTCAATCGTGCGAGTAACTAATCTGGAAAACGGTCGTTCGCTGGTTTTACGGGTTAATGATAGGGGGCCGTATGCTAAAGGCCGGATTATAGATGTTTCTAAACGCGCATCGCAGCTTTTGGGGTTCCATACACAAGGAACGACTAAAGTTCGGGTTGAGATTATGGCTAAAGAAAGCAAGGCTTTGAAGGCTGCCCTTTTGGGTGAAGAGCTGCCGGCCGGTGAACAGACGCCAGTGTCGACTAGTCAGCAGCCGGTAGTGGATAACAACGGGATCAGCTATCCTAAAGGCAGTTATTTTGTGCAGGTCGGATCTTATAGTTTGCAGAGCGGAGCGCAAAATGTGGTTGCGCAGTTGGGAGTTATTGGCAATGCTAATATTTATTATGTCAGTGTCAATGGGCAAAATTATTATCGGGTGCGCGTCGGACCGTTTGCCAATGAAACCGAAGCGGCTGTCGCTTTATCAAAAGTTCAAAATAACGGCATTTACGATGCCAAAATCGTAACGGATTAAATATGCGGAAGGGCTAGACAAAAATGAATATGCAAAATGTTTTGAGAGCAGGAATCAGCGCGGTTGTTTTGCTGGCAGCGGCTCAGGCTTCGGCGATTGATACAAAAGCGCAAAATATGATTCTGATGGATTATGAGACTGGTGAATATTTGTATCAGAAAGATATTACCGAGCCGATTCCGCCGGCCTCCATGAGCAAATTGATGACTATTTATATGATTTTTGATAAGCTGCGCGACGGCAGCTTGTCGCTTGAGGATACGTTTAAGGTCAGCGAGAACGCCTGGCGTAAAGGCGGTGCGGCCAGCGGCGGTTCGACAATGTTTTTGGGGATAGGCGATGAGGTAACGGTCGACCAGCTGCTTAAAGGAATTATTATCCAGTCGGGAAATGATGCTTGTATTGTGGCGGCAGAGAATATTGCCGGCGATGAAGACAGCTTTGTTGATGTTATGAATCAAAAGGCGGAAGAACTCGGATTGACGCATTCGCACTTTGCCAATGTGACGGGGCTGCCACATCCGGATCATAAAATGTCAGTCGAAGATCTGGCCAAACTGGCACGATTGATTATTAAAGATTTTCCGCAGTTTTATCATCTGTTTTCGCAGAAAGAATTTGTTTATAACAATATTCGCCAAGGGAATCGCAACCCGTTGTTGTATTCGATGCCTTATGCCGACGGGCTGAAGACAGGGCACACCGAAGAAGCCGGTTTTTGTTTGACGGCATCGGCCAAAAAAGGCGACCGGCGAATTATTGGCGTGATGACAGGGCTGAAATCAAGCAAAGAACGCTCCGAAGAGGCCGAAAAGATGATGGCTTGGGGCTTTCGGGAATATGATAATTATGATTTGATTGAAAAAGGACGCAAAGTGGCTGATGTTCCGGTTTGGTACGGTGTTGACAAAACTGTTCCGATGGTGGTGGCGCAAGATGTGGTTCGGACAGTCAAAAAGAGCCAAAAAGGTCAGATTAAACTTATTATGTCTTATGATAAGCCCGTTAAAGCTCCGGTACAAATGGGACAGCAATTAGGGGTTTTGAAGATTGAAATACCGGACAGAGAAACGACCGAAGTACCGCTGATTGCAGGACAGACCATCAATAAAGTCGGGCTGTGGGGCAAGATTGTGGCTAATGTTAAATATTTGCTGACCGGAGAAATGTAAATATGGCCGGAAATTTTATCACTTTTGAGGGTGGTGAAGGAACGGGAAAATCAACCCAAATTAGGCTGTTATATCAATATCTTAAACAAAAAGGTAAAGATGTTTTAGCAACCAAGGAACCCGGTGGCACGGAGATTGGCGCCGAGATCAGAAGGATGTTGGTTTGCGGGGATAAAGATAAGCTTGATGCCGTGGCGGAGGCGTTGCTTTATTTTGTCGATAGGCGTGTTCATCTGGTTCAGAAAATATGGCCGGCGCTGGATAAAGGAACATGGGTGTTGAGCGATCGGTTTGCCGATTCAACTTTTGCTTATCAGTGCTATGGGTATGACGGGCGGGTTAGTAAAGAAATGTTGGCGTGCCTGTACCAGATTGCTGTTGGAGATTTTGAGCCGGATTTGACGATTATTCTGGATTTGGATCCGGAAATCGGGTTGGCGCGATCGTATGCCAAGGCTGAAAATATGTCTGTCAAAGAACTGCGTTTTGAGAGCAGAGAGCTTGAATTCCATCAAAATCTGCGGCGAGGTTTTTTGGAGATAGCCGCGGCGGCGCCGCAGCGTTGCGTGGTGCTTGATGCCAATAAGTCAGTTGAGGTCTTGCATCGGGATATTGTTAAAATCGTTGATGAAAGGTTTGGAGCGTAAAGCGATGGAAGAGACGGAAACATCTTTTGCGCCCAAAGATAATGCTTTTTTGCTAGGGCACGAGACGGCAGAAAAGTTGTTTTTGTCTGCATGGAAACAAAATTCGCTACACCAGTCATGGCTGATTTCGGGAGCAAAGGGAATAGGCAAGGCGACGTTTGCCTATAAAGCGGCACGTTTTGTTTTGAGTGCTGATGATGGTCAGCGTGATGGTTATGTGTCGCTTGATGTGGTGCCTGATAGCGATGTGTTTCGACAGGTAAGCAGCGGATCGCATCCGGATTTTAAATTGCTGGAGCGCGGTTATCTTAAAACCGAACGGCAAAAAATAGCCAAAGCCGTTCGCGAAGGTAATTATATGAGCGAGGAAGAACTCGGCGAGTTGAAGAAATCGAGCGTGATTACGGTTGATGATGTGCGGCAAATTAATGAATTTTTGGCTAAAAAATCTGCCGGCGGACGCTGGCGGGTGGTTTTGATTGACAGCGTTGATGAGATGAATACGGCTTCGGCCAATGCCATACTTAAAATATTGGAAGAACCGCCGCACAAAACACTGATGCTTTTGGTTTCGCATAATCCGAATCGTTTGCTGCCCACAATCCGGTCTCGTTGTGCCAAATTGATTTTGAAACCGCTTCAGGATAGCGTTGTGGCCAGTTTGCTTAGGCGGTATCGTCCGAATCTTAGTGAAACGGAAATTAAAAAGCTTTCGGCAATGGCCGGCGGCAGTATCGGCAAGGCCATTGATTATGCCGATGGTAATGCTGCCGAATATTACGAGCGAATTAGCGCACTGGCAGCATCCGGAAAAAATTTTGCAACGGCTGATATGCTTAAATTTTGTGATGAAGCGGCGGACAAGAGCTATGAATTATTTAAGGAACTGGTGTTGAAGTATTTGAGCCGGAGAGCGAGAAGTTTGCAACATATTGATAAAAATGCCGAATTTTTTGAAAAGGCTTCCAGAATTTTTTTGGAAACGGACAGTCTTAATTTAGATAGGCATCTGGCAGTGATGAATGTGATGACAATGATCTGTCGGGAAAGCCAAGGATAATCGGTATGTTGGTTGACAGTCATTGCCATTTGGAAAATAACGAAAAGCTTGGTGATATTATGATTCACGCTGCGGATGCCGGTGTAGCGTTGATTTTGGATGCCGGCAGTAATTTGGATCATCTGGAAGAACATTTGCAAATTGCCGAAAAATATGCGTTTGTTTATACAGCAGCGGGAGCACATCCACATCAGGCAAAAGAATTTTCAGCTTTGACGGCAGAGGATATTTTGTGCAAAATCAGGCACAATAAAATTATTGCTATCGGTGAGGCAGGACTTGATTATTATTATGATTTTGCACCAAGAGAAATGCAGATCAGGTTGTTTAAGGAAAATATCAAAGCGGCGCAACAGAGCGGTTTGCCGTTGATTGTACATAATCGGGATTCTGACGAAGACATGATAAATCTGTTGCGGGAGGCGTATGAGCGAAAGCCATTTAAGGCCATTATTCACTGCTATTCATCGTCCTGGGCTTTGGCGGAGGCGGCGTTGGAGATGGGTTTTTATATTTCGGCTTCGGGAATGATAACTTTTGGTAATGCAGCGGATTTGCAAGAAAAATTTGTTAAAATTCCAGAGGACAGATTGCTTGTAGAAACTGATGCGCCATACTTGGCGCCGGTGCCGAAAAGAGGGCAGGTAAACGAGCCGGCCAATGTGGTGTTGACGGCAGCTAAATTGGCGGAGGTGCGGCGAGTAAGTTTTGAAAAAATGGCACAAATAACCACGAACAACTTTAAAAGGCTTTTTGAATTATGACATGCGCATTGTTTTTGGGGGCAGGAGCATCGCCAGGGGTGCCGTCGCTGAGCAATGGTTGGGGCGCCTGTAATCCAGATAATCCGAAAAACATTCGGCGGCGGACGTCAACATTGTATGAGATTAACGGGGTTAAAATTCTGATTGATACATCGCCGGATTTGCGGATGCAGCTTTTGGACAACCGGATTACGGCATTGGACGGGATTTGTTATACTCACGCCCATTCGGATCATCTGTACGGAATTGATGAATTGCGCGAAATTAATCGTATTACCTGCCGGCCGCTGGATATCTTTGCAACCGATGTTACGATGCGGGAAATAAAAAAAAGATTCAGCTATTTGCTTCTAGACAAGAAAGCTGACAATTTTTATTTGTCGCGGCCGGGTCTTTTGCCGCATGTTGTTAAACCGAATCGCGTCTTTGACATTAAAGGGGTTAAAATTATGCCTTTGAAGCTATTGGGACATAATATGCCGTCGTTTGGTTATATTATTAATGACGAAATCGTACATATTGCCGATTTTAAACGCTTGTCAGGTTCGGCAAAAGAGAGAATCGCCGCTGTTCGGGCAAAATTGATGGTTTTGCCGTTGACAATTGTCGATAAACACCGCTATCATATCGGGTTAGAAGAAGCGTTGCGCTATATTGAACAGTTTGCTCCGGAGAGGGTTGTTCTGAATCATATGGCCAGTGAATGTGATTATGATTTTGTAGATGCGCATACACCGGAGAATGTTCATCCGGCGTATGACAATTTGAGGATGGAGTGGTAGAATTAAGATGTTATGCATTTATCATATTGCGGATCACGATGGAAAAGGGGCGGCTGCTATTGTTGGTCGTAAGTTCAAAGATGTTGAGTTTTTGGGGCTTAATCATGATATGGCGGTACCGGATGAAGCGATTGCGCGGCATGATAAAATTGTGATCTGCGATATATCGCTGCCGCTGGATGTTATGTTTGAACTTAATGAAACCAAAGATTTGACATGGATTGATCATCATATTTCGGTGATTGAAAATTATGAAAAGCGGGTGAAAGAAGGGGCTAAGGAAATTAAAGGCCTTCGTCGCAGTGGAACGGCGGCGATTATGCTGACATGGGAATATTTTTTTCCTGACGAACCGGTTCCGGAAGGGGTTAAGCTGCTGGCTTTGAACGATATTTTTGATCTGCGTGACAAGCGCGTGCGGCCGTTTGAGTATGCTTTTCAGTCGCTCGGCGTTAACAAACCGGCGGATAAAAACTGGCAGAATTTGTTTGACGATAAAATAGATGTTGATGAAATGGTCAAAAAAGGCGAAGCAATTTTGGCTTATATCAAGAATCGCAATCATCGTTTGTGTAAGGCGATGTCTTTTGAGAGCAGCTATAAAGGGTATAAATGTATTTGTGCCAATATGCCACAGGGGTATTCGGAATTTTACGACGGGGTAAAGAATATTCGAGAATATGATTTTATGTGTAATTTCTTTATGAATGGCAAAAACAGTTGGAATTTGTCGCTTTATACGGCTAAAGACGATATTGATGTTTCTAAGATTGCGGCAGAGTTTGGCGGCGGCGGGCATCGCAAGGCGGCGGGAGCCTCGGGGTGAAAAGAGCTGCCGGAATTTTTGCGGCAAGGAAAACCGCGATACGACAATAATCGATAACAAATCAAAATCCGGCTTTGACAAAGGTCGGTTTTCTTTTATTAAAAGAAGGATTTTTCGCTTGAGAATTATACGGAATGTAGTAAATTAAAGCGGTTAAATCATTATTTGAAAAAAGGAGTATTTTGCAAAATGTCTAAAATCTTGGTTACCTCCGCACTGCCATATATTAACGGCGTGCCGCATCTGGGTCATATGGTCGGCTGTCTGCTGCCTTCGGATACTTATGCCCGGTTTATGCGAATGATGGGAAACGAGGTTTTATATATTTGCGGTACCGACGAACACGGCACGACCTCGGAGGTCGGTGCGCTTAAAGCCGGTATGGACGTTCAGGCGTATTGCGATATGAATCATGCCCGTCACGCACAGACTTATAAAGATTTTAATTTGTCTTTTGACTTTTTCGGGCGGACGTCGACCGAACAAAACAAAGAAATGACTTATCATATTTTTGAGCAGCTGGACAAAAACGGGTTTATTGAGGAGAGGGTTATCAAACAGGTTTACTCCATTGATGACAAGATGTTTTTGGCTGACCGCTATATTACCGGAACTTGTCCGTATTGCGGGTATGACAAAGCACGCGGCGACCAATGCGAAAATTGCACTAAAGTTTTGGAGCCGACGGAGCTTTTGGACGCGCGCAGTTCAATTTCGGGGTCTAAAAATTTGGAAGTGCGCGAAACCAAACATTTGTTTTTAAGTCTACCGAAGATTGAGGGCGAATTGGCTGCGTGGTTGAAGACCAAAGAGCCGTTCTGGCCGGATATTGCCTATACCATCGCGCAAAAATGGCTGAAAGAGGGGCTCAAAGAACGTTGCATTACGCGTGATTTGAAATGGGGCTTTCCGGTCAATAAACCGGGATATGAAGACAAGGTCTTTTATGTCTGGTTTGATGCGCCGATCGGCTATATCGGCATTACCAAACAATGGGCTGACGAAAAACCGGCCGAGCGCAGTTGGAAAGATTGGTGGCAAAATCCGAAAGAAGTGCGCCATGTCGAGTTTATGGGAAAAGATAATGTGCCGTACCACTCTATCACGTTTCCGGCAACGTTGCTCGGGACGCGTGAAAACTGGACACAGGTTGATTTTTTGAAAGGCATGAGTTATCTGACATATGAAGGCGGCAAGTTTTCGAAGTCCGAGAAGAGGGGAATCTTTGCGGAGGACGCGGTTAAGGAATTTCCGGTCGATTATTGGCGCTATTGGCTGATGGCTAATGCACCAGAAAGCTCAGATGCCGCGTTTAGCTGGGAATTGTTTGCCGGTGCGGTCAACAAAGATTTGAACGGTGTGCTGGGTAATTTTGTGTCGCGGGTGTTGAAAATGACGTCGTCCAAGCTTGGTGATAAGGTGCCGGAGGGCGGTGAGTATACGGCCACGGAAGAAGAACTTATTAAAACTTTGCAAGGCCGCATTAATGATTATATCGCTTATATGGAGGCGATGGAGTTTCGCAAAGCAATGGCTGAGCTTAGGGCTATTTGGGTCGAGGGTAACAACTATATCTCGGTTACCGAGCCGTGGACGGTTATCAAGACCGATGAGCAGCGCGCCAAAGTTATTTTGCGGGTTTGCATCAATCTGATACGCATTTTTGCCGTTTTGTCAGCGCCGATTATGCCGACGGCGGCGCAATCAATGCTGGATAGGCTGGGAGTGTCTTTGACGGGATTGAAGAATTTTGATGTTCGGACAGAGCTTAGTGTTTTGAATGGCGGCGAAAAATTTGAGGTCGGTGAGCCGTTGTTTGAAAGGATTACACCGGAAAAAATGACCGAACTTAAACAGAAATATGGGAGCACACAATAAATGCTGAAAAGACGCAGAAAAAGGCATCTTGACGATGAGATAGGTCCCAGCGAGGGGATTATAAAATGGGTAAACAAATTTTTTAGGTTTGTGTTGTTTCCGGTTATTCATCCAGTGGCGTTTGTTGCTTCCATATTGATTGCAGCATTAATTGTGTTGCTTGTTCCGGCTTATTTTGGTGTTGAGTTGAAAGATACTTTTTCGTGGTATAAAAATCAGCTTGGTCGTTCTTATGCCAAAATAGAGCAGAGAGTTGACGACGGGCATATTTCTGCAGTAATTGATCAAACAAAAGAAAAAGTTAAAGAGGCTGCAGAATTAGCGATTAATGTCAGAAAAATTGATCAAAAACCGGGGAAAGAAGAGTTGGTTGTTTATGATGTGCCGAGTATTGGCCGGCGCGCTTTTCAGACGCAAAAAGAAGAAAAAACTGATATGGTCGTTGAGTCAAAACCTCTCTGGAGAGGAGAGATTTATTTTAAACGTGCGGAAGGGCTTGGTTTGACGTATTTGGATATTCCGCAAAAGATCAGCGGCGAGGTTCGAGTTGTTAATGCTAATGAACTGCGCGTTGGTGATCAGTTAATCTTTTTGTATGGCATTTATGTTGATCCTTCTTCCGAAGATGGTAAAAAAGCAGAAGAATATTTGCGCGATGTTACGGAAGGACGAACGATTGACTGTTTTATTGGTGCGTATGCCAGAGACGGAAACGGGACGGCTATTTGTTTTTGTCAGGGAAAAAATATTAATCAGACATTGGTTGATTTACAATATTCACGTAATGTTACTCTGAACTAGAGGAGACTTTATTAATGTGGCAACCTGTTTTGATGATTTGTGGTTATTTTATAACGGTTTTGGGAATAGCCATGCTTCTGCCGGCCGCGGTCGATATTTATTATAGCGGAATGAAGTGGTCCGTTTTTATTAATGCCTCGATTGCATCTGTTTTTATTGGTTTGTCTTTGTTTTTAGCAAACAGAGGAAAAATTAAAGATATATCCATTCAGCAGGCATATTTGTTGACGGTGTTGAGCTGGGTATCGGTTACGCTTATAGCCGCACTACCATTTATATTTTATGGAATACCATGGCAGGATGCATTGTTTGAAGCCGCATCCGGCGTTTCAACAACCGGTGCAACAATTTTTGCCGATGTGGAAATTTTGCCGCGGTCTGTCTTGTTATGGCGGGCGTTGTTGAACGGTATGGGTGGGGTAGGTATTGTTATTTTTGCCATTGCAATGCTGCCGTTTTTGGGAATCGGCGGTATGCAGATTTTTCAGAGAGAAAATTCTGATGTGAACGAAAAGTTTATGCCAAAGATAAGTTATATCGCCAAGAGAATTATTTTGGTTTATTTTATCTTGTTGGCGGCGTGTCTGGTGTGCTTGAGATTTGCCGGTATGGGGTGGTTTGATGCTTTGTGTCATGCGTTGGCAACGATTTCAACCGGTGGGTTATCAACTAAAAACACTTCGGTCGGTTATTTTGACAGTGCAGCTATTGAATGGATTATTACATTATTTATGTTCCTCGGAGCCTTGCCACTAACGTGGTATCACAGCTTGCTGATGACACGTAATGTACACTCGCTGCGTTCGGAACAAGTTGCCACATTTATCAAAGTATTAGCCGGTTATATATTGTTTATGGCTGTATGGTTGGTTTGGCAAGGTGTCTATGAGCCGGTTGAAGCTTTAAGAAAAGCGGCGTTTAATGTGACATCGATTGTTACTTCGACAGGTTTTAGTTCAGCAGATTGGCTGAGTTGGGGCGCGTTTGCCGCGACGGCGTTTGTTATTTTTGCGCAAACCGGCGGTTGCACGGGGTCAACGTCCGGAAGTATCAAAATCTTTCGTTGGCAGGTTATTTTTGCGCAATTGAAAAGAATGTTTGTGACGACAACGGAGCCTAATCGTTTGATGCCATTAAAGGTGGGACGGACTGTTATAAGTTCGGAGGTGTCGAGTTCGGTCTTTGTCTTTTTTGCCGCTTATGTGTTTAGTCTTGTTTTTATTTCGGCACTTGTTGCTTTGACAGGAGTTGATTTTGTGACGTCTTTTGGCGCGGTTATGGCTTGTTTATCTAATTCCGGTCCAGGGATCAGTAATAATATAGGTCCGGTCGGAAATTTTGGCGATTTGAGCGGAAATGTTAAGCTGATTCTGGCGTTTACAATGATATTGGGACGTTTGGAAATCTTGACGGTTTTTGCACTATTCTGCAGGAGCTTCTGGCGTTGATGGAGAGGGCGTCTCTTCCTGTGTATTGAGAGATTCTACTGGCAAATCAGGAACATTTTGGAGTTCGGCAGCAATGTCATCTTCAAAAACAAATTCATCTGGTGTCGTCTCAAAATTGCTATCTTCCGGCAATGGTTCTGAAACAAATTTTTCGTCTTCTGAGGGGGTTGAAATATCCTCAATATTCAACAAATCTTTTCCATCAAGACTGTTTTGTTCTTTTGAAAGAAGAGGCTCCGTGCGGCGCATAGCTATGGTGTCGCGAAGAGCCAGTTGCTCTTTGGTGAGAAGTTTGGTGCGTTCCTGCGGCCGGTTGTAGCATTTGAGAAGCCATATATCGTAAATAGGGTGTTCAACGGCGTTTAGAGCAGGGGACGATGAAAACATCCAGCCCTTAAAAATATTTACTGGATTGGCTGTTGCATAATTATCAACAATATCAACAAAGGCTATGTTTTCCGGTGTTTCTTCGGGAGATGATGTTACACATTTGCGCACTAGGATTGAAAAGGTTCCGAAATTGGCAAGGCCATTAACGGGAACATCAAT
Organism: uncultured Alphaproteobacteria bacterium; assembly: GCA_944393715.1. Taxonomy (GTDB): domain Bacteria; phylum Pseudomonadota; class Alphaproteobacteria; order RF32; family CAG-239; genus CAZU01. The sequence goes on along the minus strand of CALYBB010000018.1, from coordinate 10,363 downwards.
TTCGCTGACACGGCCGGTTATTTTATCCATCGCTTGCATGCGCGCCGTATTTGCCGCAATATTATCGTCGCCGAAGACTGGAGAAATCGCCGCGTTGCAGGTTAGAAATGTTGTCAGCAAAAATTTAAGTTTATTCATCATTTCCCGTTACCATAAAGATGACTTCGCCGACTAGATCTTCAATTGTTTTGAAATCTTTGGTATTTTGAAGAAGATCGCCATCTTTTAAAATTTCATCAGAATGTCCGGGGTCTATTTTGATAAATTTATTGCCCATCAAACCGTCCGCGGCAATGGCTGCCGTGCTGTCAACCGGAAGTTTGATATCGGAAGCCAAACTCATGACGACTTCTGCCGTATAGTCTGTATCATTTAGTTTTTGGCTGACGACAGTGCCTATCTTGATGCCGTTGATGCGAATGTCTGATCCAATATTTAAGCCACCGACTTTTAAAAATTTGGCGGTAACGTTGTATCCCTTGACGACCTGAAGATCTGAAACGTTGTAAGCAAACCAGCAGAACAAGGCAGCCACCGCTAAAACAAGAATTCCCATAATTGTTTCAACGGGTCTTTTATACATCAAAAAATCATTTCTAGACATTATTTGTTTTCTCCATTTTGGTTTTGGCGTTTGGCTTTGCCTATGCCAATGATACGTTCAATAAGCTCTTCAAGAACCATAGCGTCTTGCGTGTATGAAAATTCGCTGCCGGGGGAAAGCATGTCTTCAGAACCACCGGGCTCAATCTCAATATATTTGTTGCCCATAACTCCCGAACTGACAATCGCCGCCGAGCTGTCTTCCGGAAGCCGGATTTGGTCTTTGACCTCAAGAGTTAAAACGGCTTTAAAGTTGTTATCGAGTCTGGCGCTAACAACTCGGCCGATGTCCATACCGGCTAAACGAACGGCATCCCCGACCAGCAGACCATCCGTGCGATTAAATCTGGCATAAAGCTGGTAATACTTTCCGCCACCCTGATGGGATATTTCATCGCGGGAGAACAAAATGGCAAAAAAGGCTACAAAAGTTAGGCACAAAGCAGCCAGACCTATTTTAAGGTTGCGTGTTTCTTCTTTTGAATATAATTCCATTATTTTCATTTGATAATTCCGTTTCAGGAAGTTATGTTTACCTATGTATAAAATAAAATAACCATTTTGTCATCAAAGATTTTGAAAAATGAAAATAATTGTTAAAATTTTAAAAATATCTGTTAATATGTCAGAAATTGGCTGAGAGGGCGCATAATGTTGGTGGCGAAAAATATTGTAAAATTTCTTGGCGGCAAAATTATTTTGCAGGGGCTTAACTTTTGTCTCAAAAAAGGCGAAATTATTGCGTTGCTCGGGCCAAACGGTGCCGGCAAGACAACGTTGATGCGTTGTTTGGCGTGTTTTTATACGCCGGATGGCGGTGAAATAACATGGAACGGCAAGAATCTTTCCAGTGAACGTAATGCTTTTTTTAAGGTTTTGGCTTATGTTCCGGAAACAGGCGGGTTATATCCGGATATGAGCGTTTATGAATATATGGAATTTATGGCTAAAATAAAGCATCTTAAGCCGCAGCAATTTGTAGATAATTTGCTTTATTTGCTAAAAACGCTTGATTTGGAATCGGTTATTAATCAACCATGCAAGACGTTATCAAAAGGGTATAAAAAACGCGTTGTTTTGGCGGGAGCATTGCTTTCACGGCCGAAAATTCTGATATTAGATGAGCCGACAGAGGGACTTGATCCGCAACAAAAGCTTGGTTTGCGTTCTTTTTTGAAACAGTATAGTCATGACAGCATTGTGCTTATTTCGACACATATTATGGAGGAGGTTGAGGCGTCGGCCGACAGGGTATTGGTCATGAAAGACGGACGTTTGGTTTGTGATACGACACCGGAAGAATTGAAAAAGATTGTGCCGGATAATAATATTGAAAGTTCTTTTTGTACAATTATTGGTGGTTAGGTAAAAAATGGCTTTTAAAGATTTATTGACCTGTTTTGAAAAAGATTTTAAGTTTTATTTTCAGAGTAATCTTGTCTATTTGGCGATGTTGATTTATTTGATGTTATCTGCTGGATTGCTTTTGTATGCATCGGATTTTTATCTTAACACAACGGCTAATTTTTATCAGTTTTTTAAGCTTCAGCCAGGGATTTTGGCGATGGTTATTCCGGTGTTGACGATGCGTTTGTGGGCTGATGAGTATAAATATAATACATTGGAAATTTTGTTTACACAGCCGATAAATACGGCGGCAGCGGCCATAGGGAAGTTTTTAGCTGTATGGTTGGTTGTGGGGATTATGTTGTTGTCGTCTGTGGGAATTTGGCTTTTTGTCGGCTTGTTTACGTCGACAGATGTTTCATGGGTTTTGGTTAATTATGGGCTGACTTTTTTGATGGCCGGAAGTTTATGTGCTGTCAGCGCGGCAGCGGCGGCATTTTGTTATAGTGCTCCTGCAGCTTTTTTGTCTGCGACGATGTTGTGTGTTTTATTGTCAGTAACCGGTTTTGGTTCTTGGATTGAAGAGATTTTACCGGATAGCACGAGGCTTATAAAATTGACGCAGGCTTTTGATTTTGAGCAGCAGTTTGACGAATTGATATCCGGAAAAGTTAGTTTGTCGTCGATTGCTTATTTTGTGATAATTATGGCGACGGCTTTGTGGACAGGAGCCGCTGCGGTTGAGTATAAAAGGAGTTGATATTTTGAAACCGTGTTTAGGAAAAAATATCAAAATAGGTTATTTTGTTTTGGGAATAGTGGTCTTGTCGTTGGCCTCAATAGCCGGTGTCAGTCTGGTTGCGGACGGGTTGTATTTTGATATGACGCCGGAAAAAAGTTTGAGCCTCAGCGAAGAAACGGTTAATATGCTGCAAAAACAGGATAAAGCCATTGTAATCAGGTTGTTTATTTCGGAAAAATTGGCAAAAAAGAATCCGGAGCTGAATATGTATGCCAAAGATGTGAGCCGTTTGTTGGGGACATATCACAAAGAAGGAAAAGGATTGATAAAAACAGCGGTTGTTGAAGTGGAGCCTTTTTCCAGCTCACAAGCGGAAGCCGAAAAAGCCGGAATTCAAAAGTTTGCTTTATCAGACGGGCGGGAGAATGTTTATTTGGGTATGAGCCTTACGGATGAACGTGGACGAACACTTGCAATACCACGTCTGATACCAGAACGCCGCGATGAATTGGAAAGTGATATATCTCGCCTGATATCAATTCTAGCGGCTGGAAGACAGCCCCGATTGGGCGTTTTGTCTCCGTATTTCAGGGCAGCTAATGAAAAAGATCCGTTGAGATATGCTGAAAACATGCCCTTTGTTAATGAGCTGTCTGCCGGCGGGTATGAGATTGTCTCGCTTAGTTCGTCAGCACCAGCAATTCCAGAAGGAATAGATGCTGTGTTGCTTTTTTATCCGTTAAATTTGGACAGAATTGCCGTATATGCACTGGATCAATATTTGATGTGGGGCGGCAAAATTATGATTATGCTTGATACATTTGCCGAAGAAAGATTTAGGGATAAAGAAAAATATATTGGATATCGCAGCGGGATTCAGCAATTGCTGAATAATTCCGGTGTTACGTATCGGGAGGATATTTTGGTCGGAGATAATGCCAACAGCCGCACGCGGATTTTTGATGAGCATTATATAAAATATCCGTTTTGGTTGAAGATTTCAGGTGATAATATTGCTGACCATCCCATTACGAGGGGCATTAATGAGCTTTATCTTAATTACAGCGGTTTTTTTGAGTATGTTTCCAAAGAAAATCTTGAAACAACGGTTTTGTTTTCAACAGGAGCCGATAGTGGTGCCATGTTGACGGAGAAAACGGCCGATCTTAATTATGATAATTTGTTGAAAAATTATGCGTTGACCAATAAAAAATATCCGTTGGCGTTGCTTATTGAGGGAAATTTTAGTTCATTGTTTGATCAGCCGCTTGTGTGGGAACAAAGTATTTTGTCGTCAATGTCGCCTTTTTTGAAGAGTTCTGCCGATAAAGGGGCTTTGTTGGTTGTCGGCGACAGCGATATGGCAGGGGCTTTTTTGTGGGATGCCGGCAGGGATAAAAAACATGGTGTTTATGATGCGGCTACGATATCGGACAATATACGCTTTATGCTAAAGGCTTTGGATTATCTGATGCAGAGTAATTATGTGTCGGTATCGCGCAAGGAAAAGAGATTTGAACATAAAAATTTGTCTGAAGTATTTTCCGCGCTGGCGGCGGATTCTTATGGCGATCAGAAAAAACAGATAACAAGTGATTTAATTGAGATTCGTCAAAAGATGGTCGCGGCCGGAGAGCGTTTGCAAGCGGTACCGCTGCCATCAATCAAGCAAATTAAAGAAATTGAGGAAATGCAACGAAAAATAACGGAACTTGAAGAAGGTTTGCGGCGGATCGAGTATTTGACAGAAGAAAAATATCAGGATTATCTGTTTATGTTTGCTTTGCTGATGGTCGTTTTGCTGCCGGTATTGTCGGTTGCGGCGGCAAGGATAGGCTATTTCTGTTATAATCGTTATATTCAGCGGAAGGCTAAGGAGTTTGTTAAATGAATAAAAAGCATTTGATCGCAGTGTCTTTTTTGATAGTAATCGTTATTGCGGCGATTGTCGGCGGTATATATTTCGGTATTTGGAAAGAGAGCGCTGATTTACAGGGAAAGCTCGTCTTTTCTCGGACATTTGACGCCGGAGCCAGAGTTGACAGAATAACCATTGAAACAGCGGAAGATATTGTTGAATTGCGGCAGAAAAACAGTTATTGGTTTGTTGTAAACAAAGGAAATTATTATGTGGATTTTCATTTTATGCACCAGCTTTTGACGTCTATTAATCAGAGCATTTATTCAATAAGGTTTCCGTATGATGCGAAAAATGCAAAAATAAGATATTTGCTTGAACCTGAGGAAAGCCGCATGGATTCAGGTATGCTGATAACTACTTATGCCGGCGAGGAATTGTTAGACAAAATTATTGTCGGATTGGCTGATGATGATAATCGTTATTATTTTGCGCGGCGTCCGGATAAAAGGGAAATATGGTTGATCAACGGAAATTTTGATCTGCCGGTGTTCTCATACGATTGGCTGCTGCGTCCGGTGTTGTCTGTTCCGAGAAATGCTGTTGAGAGTGTTACTATCGGCGATAAATATGTGCAGCGAAAAAATAAGAGCGGCAATTTTTATGATGAAAAAAATTTGAATATCAATATAGAGCCGTTGCTTGATGTGTTGTCCGGCGTTTATATAATTGATGCTCTGAAAAAAGAAGCATTTGAGGCAAAATGGAAGCAAAGAGAACCGGCAAAAGTTATTGACGTGATAACTTTTTATGGCTTGGAATTTATTTTGCGGTTATATTATGATGGCGGACAGGTTTGGTTGAATGTTGATTTATCGACAACGCCTCTACCAATTTCCTCAGTCAAGGATTATATCAAGGATAACCGGTTTTTGTATGATGGATGGTTTTTTGAAGTTCATCCAGAACAGAGCCGGATTTTGCGTGATTTTCGCTTGATGTGATTTAAAAAAGGAAATGAAGGATCAAAAAAATTTTCGACCGGATTTTGTTGCCGATATAACAACTAATCTTTTGCTGGAGGTGGCAAAAGACGGTGGTGTATTGTTTTTGAATAACAAGGCCGCATGTGTTTTTTGCGGAGGTAAAAAAGAAAAGTGCCGCCTTGATGATATATTTTCTAAAGAAGATACGGTATTTTTACGGCAGAATGTTGGCACGTCATTATACCAGCAGTACCCTCATCATTTTTATTGGTCTTTTCGAGAGCGTTATTATATAGTTTATGTCTATCCAACGGAAAAGAGTGTTTGGCTTTGTTTGGACGATATTACGGAGAAAAGGCTGCTGACACATCTTTTGCATGTTGGTTCGCAACGAATGATGTTTGCCGAGAGGGGTGCGCGGCTCGGGTATTGGGAATTGGATATCGTTCAGAAAAAATTTTATTGGTCGGAAGAAATGTATCGAATTTTTGGCGTGACCAGTACGGGAAAAATGTTGCGGAGGAATCTTATACGTGAGCAAATTTATAGCGAAGATCTTGTCGTTTATAAACAAAAGTTGAAAGAATTGTTGCGGAGTCATCAAGATACATTCGGTGTTGTCCGAATCGTTACACCGGCTGGAGAAACGAAACTCTGTCGTTTTATGGCCGGTATTATCTATGAAAACGGCGAGGCTAAAATTGCCGGAGTGTTTCAAGATGTCAGTGATTTGGCAGCAAATAAGGATGAATTGGTGCGGTGTGCGGCACAAATAGGGCACGATATTCGTCAGCCGCTGCAAAATATGAATTTATTGATGGAAAAATTGGAGAAAGAATGCAGCAGTCGAGGTCTTGAAATGCTTGAAGGTCTTAGAAAGCAGAATAGACAACTAATAAATATGCTGAATGATTTTGTGGATGCGGATAGACTGAAGAGTGGTTGTATGCCTGTTCAGAAACAGCGTTTTGATTTGAAAAAATTGTTAGAAGATTTGGTAGAGGCATATCAGGAAGCGGCTGTTGATAGAAATGTTAAATTTAGTTTAAGGCTTGAAAATGTTATGATTTTTCAAGATCAGTTTTTAATTGAAAGGATTGTCCGTAATTTGTTGGAAAATGCTTTGAAATATGCTCATTCGCAAATAAAAATCGGTAATGATGGCCGCAGTTTTTGGGTGGCTGATGATGGACACGGTATAAGCAAAAACGAACAAAAACATATATTTAACAAATTTTATCAATGTGACACTTTAAATGATATAAAGCGAGGTTCCGGTTTGGGGTTGAATATTGTTTATCAGATTGCTCAAGCTATTGATGCCAAAATTAAATTTCGCTCAAGATCTGGTAAAGGGACGGTTTTTAAAATCATTTTTCATAGTTCTGGCATATCTTGTTAAAAGCATTTGCATTTATGTTCGTTTTGCCCTACAATGCCTGCGATTGTTTATATTCTCAGGAGGCAAATGTTTAAGGGCTTAGCAAGTAAGGTTACGTCTTCACAGATGTATGTCAATTATCGCAAGATGTGGAAGTATGTCAAACCCTATTGGGGAAGGGCGGTTTTGGCGCTATTGATCACTATTCCTATCGGGGCAATGGATGCGGTTATCGCTTGGGCATTGAAACCGTATATGGATATTGTGATGATTGAAAAGGGAACGAATTATACGGCCTATATTCCGATTTTGATTGTTTTGTTTACGCTGATTCAGAGTATTTTTAATTATTCGGCAACGTATTTGAATACTTGGGTCGGGCAAAAAGTGTCCATGGGCTTAAAGGCGGATCTGTTTAGAAAGCTTTTGCATTATCATGCGGCTTTTTTTGACAGTAGAACATCGGGCGAAATCGTTTATCGGTTCAACAATGATGTGGATACCAGCTGCAACGGGTTGTTGTCTAATTTAAAATTGTTTACGACGCGTTTGTTCTCATCGTTATCGTTGATCGCGGTTTTGTTTTATAATTCGTGGCAATTGGCTATTGTGGCAGTTGTGGTCTTGGGGTGTGCCTTATATCCGTTGACGACGGTTAAGAAGAAAATTAAAGGATTGATGGATAAATCGGTTTTTTCCGGTTCAAACGTTGTGACGCATTTTAACGAAACATTCAGCGGCAACAGGATTATCAGTTCTTACAATTTGTATGATTATCAGACCAAAAGATTTGAAGATACGTTGCATCAGTGTTTTAAGCTTGGCATCAAAATGACGCAGAGAACGGGAATTATGTCGCCGATGATGCATTTTATTGTGTCAGTCGGTGTGGCGGCGGTTATTTGGCTGGGCAGCTACTTGATTGTAACGCATACAATTACGCCGGGGAATTTTGTGTCGTTTATTGCGGCGTTAATTATGCTTTATACGCCGATTAAGGCTATTGGTAATAATTTTAACGCTGTGCAGATGGCGTTGATGGCGATGGACCGTGTATTTGAGTTGATGGACGGCCAGCCGACTATTTGCAGCAAAAAAGATGCCAAGAAATTATTGGGGATTAAGAAAGGTATTGAGTATAAGGATGTTTGTTTTGAATATGTGTCGGGCAAACCTGTTTTAAAACATATAAATCTTAAGATCAATAAAGGCGAGACTGTGGCTTTTGTCGGAAATTCCGGAGGAGGTAAGACAACCATGGTCAATTTGCTGCCGCGATTTTACGATGTAACATCCGGTGCATTGCTGTTTGACGGAACGGATGTGCGAGATTTGGATCTAGATTCGCTTCGAGATAATATTGCCATTGTGTTTCAGGATAATTTTTTGTTTAGCGGAACCATTCGAGATAATATTCTTTTGGGCAGAGAAAATGCTACGGAAGAGGAAATTCGTGCTGCGGTCAAAGATGCTTGTTTGGAAGAATTTGTCAATGGACTGGAAAAAGGGCTTGATACGGAGATTGGTGAGAGAGGCACTTTGTTGTCTGGTGGTCAGAAGCAACGCATCGCCATAGCACGGGCGTTTTTGAAAAATGCGCCGGTGGTTATTCTGGATGAGGCTACTTCAGCCTTGGACAACAAGTCTGAGGCCGTGGTGCAGCAGGCGGTTGACAACCTGATGAAAGATCGGACGGTGTTTATCATTGCGCACCGCTTGTCAACGGTCAGACACGCCGATAAAATTGCCGTTATCAATTACGGAGAACTGGTCGAACTCGGGACGCATGAAGAACTTTTGCAAAAGGAAGGGTCTATTTATGCATCGCTGTACCAAAGCCAGTTGAAGTAAAAGTCAAAATGAGGTTTGCCGCGACGGTAAACCTTATTTTAATAAATCCGTGCGATAATATAAAATCGTGGGAAATTTTTATGAAAGGTCTAAAATAATGGCTAATAAAGAAGTCAAAACAGTAAAAGATTTGGAGGGCCTGATTAAAAAGGTTAAAGAAGCGCAAAAGATTTTTGCGACCTTTGATCAGGAAACCGTTAACAGGATTTTTAAAGCTGCAGCGACAGCTGCGGATAAAGCTCGTATTCCGCTGGCTAAGATGGCGGTCGAAGATACCGGCATGGGGGTGGTTGAAGATAAGATTATCAAGAATCACTTTGCCGCGGAGTATATTTATAATAAATATAAGAATGATAAAACCTGCGGCATCATCAAATCGGACAGAACCAACGGCATAAAAATCGTGGCCGAACCGCTCGGCGTGATTGCCGGCGTGGTGCCGACAACCAATCCGACTTCGACGGCGATTTTTAAGTCTTTGATTTGTCTTAAAACCCGCAATGCCATTATTTTTTCGCCGCATCCGCGCGCTAAAAAGTCGACGATTGAGGCGGCTAAAGTTGTTTATGAAGCGGCGGTTAAGGCCGGTGCTCCGGAAAATATTATAGGCTGGATTGATGAGCCGTCGATAGAATTGACCGATTTGTTGATGACACATCCGCTGGTTGACGGTATTCTGGCGACCGGAGGTCCGGGAATGGTTAAGGCCGCATATTCTTCGGGTAAACCGGCGCTCGGCGTCGGTGCGGGCAATGTGCCGGCGATTATTGATGAAACGGCGGATATTGAAATGGCCGTTTCCTATATTCTGATGTCCAAAACTTTTGACAACGGCATGATTTGCGCTTCGGAGCAATCGGTTATTGCCCTGAAGCCGGTTTATGAGAAGGTTAAACAGGAATTTGTTTACCGCGGGGCATATCTGCTGAATGCCAAAGAAACGGAAAAACTTGCCAAGATTATTTTGACGCCCAAGGGCGTTAATCCGGAAATCGTCGGCCAGCCGGCGGCAAAAATTGCCAAACTGGCCGGAATTAATGTTCCGGAAAACACGAAGATTTTATTGGCAGAACAAACATCTACCGACGCGGCGAACCCGTTTGCTCATGAAAAATTATCGCCGATTTTGTCTTTGTATAAGGCGGATGATTTTGAAAAAGCGGTTGATAAAGCTTTGCATTTGGTCGAGCTGGGCGGTATGGGACATACCTCCGTTTTATATACCGATACCCGCAAACAGGACAGAGTGGATTATTTTGCCAAAAAGCTGCCGACGGGGCGTTTGTTGATTAATTCTCCCTCGTCGCAGGGCGGTATCGGCGACTTGTTCAACTTCAGACTGGAACCGTCTTTGACTTTGGGTTGCGGTTCGTGGGGCGGAAACTCCGTCAGTGAGAACGTCGGAGTTAAGCATTTGTTGAACTATAAAACCGTTGCCGAAATGAGAGAAAATATGTTGTGGTTCAGAGTACCGCCGAAAATTTATTTCAAACGCGGCGCGGTTGATTTTGCGCTGCGTGAACTGGAAGGCAAAAAAAGAGCCTTCATTGTAACCGATCGTTATTTGTTTGATTCGGGTATGGTCAGCGCCATTA
>CALYBB010000017.1 GCA_944393715.1 uncultured Alphaproteobacteria bacterium | reverse complement strand
CGTGATGAAGTTGCTTATCAAACAGCCAGGCAGCAAAGAGAAAACCGGATTATGCAAAACTATAACGGACAGGGTATCAGCAAAGATTATCCGCAATACGGCACCGACTTTTGGGGAAGTTCGCCCGAAAATAACTACGGCTTCGGCGCGTCGCAAATATTGTCAAATGTTGAAAATATGCAAAACACGCCTGTGCCAAATGTTCAAAATCAGGCTCAAACCAAAGCTAATAATATTCCCAGATATTGGGATACGGCAGCTGATGGTGAAAAAGTTTGGAATTACGTTCAGCAGCAAGAAGGTGATATCAAACCTCAAAGACAAAATATGCTTGGTTATGGAGCGTCTGGTGTGATTGGCGGGGTTAAAACTCTTTATAATTACTTAAGATTACAGCCAAAATCTTATACAGATAAATATAAGCATGCCGTAATTAATTGTAGTGCATCACAATCTGGTGAAGCTGGTTATGATTTAGCAAATGCTTTTTCTAATTTTAAAGAAGATAGAGATATTTCATCAGGTGGAAATACACTTGACAGTAGTCAAGCTGACCAATATGCTAATAAAATAGGTAGGTTACTCGGAACTAAATACCCTAATGGAGATTGCGATGAGATTGTACAAAGATATATTAACAAAAGGTGGTAATATATTAAAAAAAAACATAATTTTAATTGGTGTAATATTTATGATTTTTTTTCTTTATTTAATAGTTTCTTTTTTTAAATATGAATACATTGAAAAGCCTAAACTTATCAACCAATGTGTGCAAACAGGAAACTCTTTGGAAATTTGTAAAGGAAGATTTGATTAGTAGTATGTCAATAGAAGAGAGGGGCTACAATAAAGCCCCTCTGAATTTATTTTATGGCTAAAAAATGTTCATAGCTTAGAAAAGGGTAGTCATAATCGAAATCAAACCTTGGGCAGGAAAACAATAACTCTACTCAATGGGGACTGAACGACACTCCTTTAGCGCAAAATAATGGCGCATATCTCGATTTTAATGGGCAAGAATTACGCTGGCATCAAAACAATGAGGTAACTAATTCATGGAGGGCAATGTCGGGTAAACTCAAAGAATTGGGCGTTACACAAAGTATGTCCAGAAAGGGAAATTGTTTGGATAATGCGCCGATTGAAAGTTTCTTCGGACATATGAAAGACTAAATCGATCTCAAATCATGCCAAACCTTTGAAAAAGTTAAATCTAAAGTTGAAAATTATATCTATTATTATAATAATGAACGTTATCAATGGAACTTAAACAAAATGATACCGGCTCAGCGCCGATGCCATTTGTCTAATTCCCCCGCTTGACTTACACCCCTAAGGGGGCTTCTTTTTTATTTCTTCTTTTCTGGGGACAGATCAAATTTTGTAGTTTTCAATTTTACCAATTTTGGTACAATCGATTTGTTGCTAAATTTTTTATGGTGAATAGATTGGGATGGATATATTTAATTTTAGCAATCATTTTTGAAACAATTTCTACAAGTACATTAAAACTTTCCAATGGATTTAGTGTTTTTATTCCTTCATTTGCAACGATTATCGGTTATATTGCGTGTTTTTTCTTTTTGGCACAGGCTTTGAAGAGCATTGAAATAAGTGTTGCTTATGCTATTTGGGGTGCTGCAGGGATAGCGTTAATCAGCTTAATTGGGATTTTCTTTTTTCATGAAAATATTTCGTTTTTAAAAATTTTATTTATCGGGTTGATTATTATCGGTACGACAGGACTAAAACTTGTTCATTAAGTAAAGAGTGATATTTCGTTCGGAAACCGTTATTTTTTTATGACATTCCAGTTGCGGCGGACAGAGGCTTGACTTATCCGTCGGGAGGGTGTAAGAATATCAGTATGGTATAGAAGTGCGCCATAGAGCGACCTTGAATAAACAAGATCGCTTTTTTGTTTAACTGAACGCCTTGGCTTATGATTTAAGCCAAGGTGTTTTTTTATGAAAGGAAAAAAGATGGATATTTTTGGTCAATACAAATCGCCGCTGGGGCATACTTTGGGCGGCAATAATGTGGATAGTTACGGAGTTGATCACAGCGGTTTTACTTTCGCGTGATGAAGTTGCTTATCAAACAGCCAGGCAGCAAAGAGAAAACCAAATTATGCAAAATTATAACGGACAAGGTATAATCCAAGATTATCCGCAATACGGCACCGACTTTTGGGGAAGCTCGCCGGACAACAACTACGGCTTCGGCGTTTCCAATATTACGCCAAATGTTGAAAATAGATCAAACCAAACTGTAAACCTTAAAAATGCTGGGGCAGATTTAGAGGATAATGCATTTGAGCATATTCCGTCATCTATCAGGGCGCAACTTGGCTTAAAATTAAGACAGACCATAGCTGATATATATAACGTATACAAGGAAGAAGGAGCTTACGGTATAGCTAAAAAATACGGGACTCCCTCTGTTCAACAGGCCGGTCAATTGGCTCAGGATTTGCATAATATTCCGATTTCTGATGTAGATAAGCACAATGCCGTTAGCTGTGTAGGGGCTAGCGGTGGTTTAACATCTTTGGTAGAAACCATTGTCGGAGGTGCAGGAAAAGAACTTGTTGATTTTTATAATAAAACCGCCAATCCGAATTTAAGGAAACAATACGGCGGTGTAAGCGGTATATTGGAGGATAATTGGAAAGACTTCAAAAATGATGTTTAATCAGCTTGGAAAGGTTATCAAGCTGGCGACACTCAGGTATGTCGTGATCATTTACCGAGTAATTATAAGCGTTTAATTCCTTAAAATCGGGAATAGCCGATTGACAAATCGGCTATTCTTAATTTATTATTTTATAAAAAATTAACCATAGGTGATATGATGACAACCAAAAAGAAGACGTTTATTACTTTAGGATTGCTTTTATCAACACTTGCATTTCCATGGTCGTTTGCGTTTTTCATCCTAATTATTCCACCAATTTATGTTGGATTTGTTGTTCCTTTTTTAATTTGGAAATTTATTTTTAACGGCAATTTGCAAGATATTGCCAAATACTCGCTAATCTGGAAAATTCCGCTTATTGTTATTTTTAATTTGATTTTAACTCTGGGTGAAATTTTAACTTTGGTTGTTTTAGCGTATTTACCTAAAAACGTTCTGTTGTCTGTTTTGGTAATTGCCTTACTCATATTAATATTAAGGACAGTTGCTTATGTGGCTATTATTTGGGTGTGGCAGCCCAAAGTTTTTAAGCCATTTCCTAAAATCAAATGGGGTATTATTGCTGTCATATTTGTAATAATGATATTTGCGGGACGTTGGGTATATCTTATGAATATTGCTCCTGAAAGTTCGGATTATGATAGTTATCAAATGGCTTGCTTAGAGGATGAAAATTGTGTTATTCCTTTGGCTGTTCAACAAGAAATAGACACCTCAATGAATGCTTTGAAAAAATTTTGGAACACACATTCTTTATGGTAACGTTCTCAACACCTAAACAATAGGATAAGAGCAAATTTTTTCATTCCGAAACTCCTAAGATGAGATTATGGTCATTGTAGTCTTAAAAATTGAACATAAAGTTAAAAGATATCAAAAAACAACTTTTAGATTGTACCTGGCTTGACATATCCGTCGGGCGGGTGTAAGAATGTCAGTATGGTATAGAAGTGTGCCATAAAGCGACCTTGAATAAACAAGGCCGCTTTTTTGTTTAACTCGAGCGCCTTGGCTTATGATTCAAGCCAGGGTGTTTTTTTATGAAAGGAAAAAAGATGGATATTTTTGGTCAATACAAATCGCCGCTGGGATATACTTTAGGTACCAATAACATTGACAGTTATGGTGTTGATCATAGCGGGTTTTCAACGCGTGATGAGCTGGCTTATCAAACAGCCAGGCAGCAAAGAGAAAACCAGATTATGCAAAATTATAACAGACAAGGCATCAACGAAAACTACCCGCAAGCCGGGACAAACTTTTGGGGAAATTCGCCCGAAAACAACTACGGCTTCGGCGCTTCCAATATTACGCCAAATGTTGAAAATATGCAAAACACGCCTGTGCCAAATATTGGCCCCAAACCTCTGAGCCAAGAGCAAATGTATACCCTGCCAAGCCATATAGGAGAAATTTTGACATCAGGTCTTAAAGGTTTTGGTCAAGGTGTTCTGGGCGGTATAGAACATGGGATAAATACGGCAACAGCAGGGGGATATGATATGTTTAATGATGCCTTATTTGATAATGGATATGAGCATCGTCAAAAAGAACTTGAAAATTTGGCTGATACGACCAATCTTGGCAAAGCTTATAAATATGCAAACTATGCGATTGATGCCGGCGTTGATACTCTTTTGGGAACCACCGGAATAAATAAAGCTAAAACTTTGTTAAACAAGATTAAATAACTTGACGCCCGGCGGGGTATTCAATATGATATTGAATATCTCGCCTATTTAACAAGGATGATACCAGAAATGTCGATATCAGAAAAGATTGCTTATATCAATAAACTTATTTGGGGCGAAAATCCCTGTTCGTTTTATTTTTCTTTCAACGGAACTTTTAATCGATTACAATTTTTTGGGGCGTTGGTGACGTTGAATTTCTTTTTCAATTTTATGGCTGCACAAGATATTCTTTTTCTTACGTTTATCTGTGGCTTAACGGTTTTTTATGCAACTCTTGCAGCGATACAAAAGCGATGCCGTGATATTGGACAAAAAGGATCCGTTTGTATTTTAATCTTTTCCGCAGCTTATCCGGCAACGCGCTATTTGGATTATGTAAATGAACAAAATATTTTTATAAACGAGACTATGAAGAAAATATTGGCCACATTTATCGGGTTATATTTACTGGTTTATTTGTTTTTACAATTTATGCCAGGAGCAAAAGAAAAAGAGATGAATTTATCCAGTCCATTGCTGAAACATCCAAAAATTTATTTCGCAATTTGCGTAACAATATTCTGCACGGCCTGTTTGTTTTACTCCCTATCTTGACATATCCGTCGGGAGGGTGTGTTGCCGCTGGGCTATCAGGTAGGTGAAAATCAGATTGACACCTATGGTGTTGATCACAGCGGCTTTTCAACGCGTGATGAGGTTGCTTATCAAACAGCCAGACAGCAAAGAGAAAACCAAATTATGCAAAACTATCATCATCAAGGTATCAACAAAGACTACCCGCAATACGGCACTGACTTTTGGGGAAGTTCGCCCGAGAATAACTACGGCTTCGGCGTTTCCAATATTACGCCAAATGTTGAAAATATGCAAAACACGCCGGTGCCAAATATTGGTCCCAAACCTCTGAGCCAAGAGCAAATGTATACCCCGCCAAGCCATGCGGCAGAAGTTTTAGCTGCCGGAATTAAAGGATTTGGTCAAGGAACTGTTACCGGTATGGAATCTTTTGCCAACGGAGCAACTTTTGGCGGATATAATTGGATTGACGAAAAACTTGATTTGGGTGCAGCGAAACGGCGTGAGAACCTAAAGCAATATGCGAATGCAGCCGATGTCGGAACAGCTTTTGATATAGCTAACAAAGTTACGGAATTTGCAGGTGGCGGATTAAGTGGATATGGAGTTGCGGCTAAAGGAATTCCGGCAACACGCCAAGCTTATAACGCTTATAATATCTACAAAGGATCCAGAAATCTTGAAAATCAACTTCAACGCGGTAATAACTTTGAAGATATTTATATGGGACGTATTGATAGAAACAAACTGAACGAGATCAATGACATTCGACAAGAACTGGGTGAACCTGTTATAAATTCTGAAAAGGTAAAACTTCTTAAGAAAGATATTCAACATATTTGGAATAGACGCGTTCATGAAGGAGGATCTCTTCCCAAAGATGTTGCTCATTCTGTTAAACAAAGTGTGTTTAGCAAAGATAGTCAGGTGTTCCCCGGAAATGTATCTCGCAATCAAGTTATGATTAAAACCGGAGATAAATATCCTAATATGAGTATTGTATCAAAGGATAATGCTTTTGATGGGGTTAGTATAAGAAGCACGATGAAAAAGGATTTTTCTAATCTTTTAAGGAAATATCCTGACTTAAAATATTAAATACATACTTAAGTAAAAAGGCAAAGTGGCTTTGGACGGACGGTGTTTTCCGTCATTGCAACATGAATACGTCATGTTCTGCAGTTGCACCGATTTTCTGCACTTCAAAGCCACTCCTTTCTATATAAGATTTGTCCTTATATAAAAAACATATCAGATTGACAAATAATCTTTTCGATATGTGAGCCCTATTTTAGTGTGTAAACTAAATAAAGTCAACCTATAATTGTAAAGACAACGCAGCCTTTTTCATATATCAAAAATTCCCAAAGATTAGATTATAGCAATCAAAATCTCAAAAATAAAAATTGAAAACAAATCTATCCGTAATTTAAGATTTATTTTTAAGAACATATTGATTAATCCGTCGGGAGGGTGCCGCCGCTGGGCTATCAGGTAGGTGAAAATCAGATTGACACCTATGGTGTTGACCACAGTGGCTTTTCAACGCGTGATGAGCTGGCTTATCAAACAGCCAGGCAGCAAAGAGAAAACCAGATTATGCAAAATTATAACAGACAAGGCATCAACGAAAACTACCCGCAAGCCGGGACAAACTTTTGAGGAAGTTCGCCCGAAAACAACTACGGCTTCGGCACGTCGCAAATATTTTTTTTGTTCAAACTCACGATGGAAGATAATTTTTTGTAGGGATTGGGACAAAAAATTTGACGATCACTAATCCGGCGGAAGAATGCTTTTGTCGGAGTAAGGATGTTAATTGAATTTTTATCGGATCATGTAGTCTTAATAATTGCTTTAGAATTTTTTGTTATCTTAGGATGGTATTTTGTATAGTATTGAAGGTTAAGTGATGCAGTTTTCATCTTTTGTTGGGGAATTTTTAGGGTACTTTGCAGGTTTGTGTAGCGCATTTGTGTTTTTGCCGCAGACAATAAAGACTATTAAAGAAAAAAATGTTTTAGGATTATCGCTGAGCAGTTATGTAATATATTGTGTTGGTATGCTTTCGTGGATTTTATACGGAATATATTTAGAATCCATTCAGATGGTTGTATTTAATTTAATATCTTTGGTTTTTGCTTCTATAGTCTTGTATATGATTATAAGGGAACATTGTTGAACGCGGGCGAAGCGTTGTTCGTGCGTATTAAGTTTCCGGTTGACAATTCTTGCGTGAGCTGTTTTGTCGCCGGTGCATTTTTAGTAATGGCTAGGCCAGCGGTAGGGCGGAATATCCTGCCAAAAATGCAAATATGTTATTGACAGATAAAAAATAATTTAATATGGTGGCTTTCAATGAAACGGGATGCGCTGAATTGGTGCGGCCGTGTTGCGGCGTGCGGTGCATCTGGTTGGGAGTTTGTTAATCATTTGAAATTTTAAGGTACAACTTATGGCAAAAATCAGTCCGTTGCAGTTTTTCCGTCAGGTTAAGCAGGAAGTCAAAAAGGTTACTTGGCCGAGCAAAAAAGAGGTTAACCAGACGTTGGTGATGGTTATTGTTATTGTGGCGATTGCGGCGACGTTTTTCTTTGTCGTTGATCAGCTGCTGGGTTGGATTGTCAGGTTGGTATTTTCGCTGGGAGTGTAAAGTAAGATGGATGCCCGTTGGTATGTCGTAAACGTTCATTCCGGCTGTGAGAAAAAGGTGGCACAGTCGATTAAAGAACAGGCCGTTATCAAAAAGATGGAAGACCGGATTTTTGACGTGTTGATTCCGACCGAGGAAGTGGTTGAAGTTAAAAAGGGCGCCAAAGTAACCAGCGAACGCAAATTTTTTCCCGGTTATATTTTGGTCAAGATGATTATGTCGGATGATGCTTGGCATCTGATTAAAAATAATCCGAATGTCAGCGGTTTTTTGGGCTCGCGTAACAAGCCTTATCCAATTACCGAGGCTGAAGTGCAGCGGATTATGACCCAGATGCAGGAAGGTGTTGAGCGGCCGCGCGAGGTCGTCAATTTTGAGATTGGCGAGCAGGTTAGGGTTTGTGACGGGCCATTTGCTTCGTTTGTCGGACTGGTTGAGGATGTTGATGCTGAAAAAGCCAGAGTTAAGGTTTCGGTTTCGATTTTCGGGCGGGCTACGCCGGTTGAGCTTGAATATTCGCAAGTTGAGAAAGTTTAGTTTGATGCCGCCTTTCATCAGGCGGCATTTTTTGCTGTGCGGTAAATTATAGGGAAGAGGAGAGCGGCAATGTTAAAAG
Source organism: uncultured Alphaproteobacteria bacterium (assembly GCA_944393715.1). Taxonomy (GTDB): domain Bacteria; phylum Pseudomonadota; class Alphaproteobacteria; order RF32; family CAG-239; genus CAZU01. The sequence continues at coordinate 41,808 of CALYBB010000017.1, read as the reverse complement.
GCTTTGTCAGTGAGTTTAAGAAATTTGCCATGCGCGGCAATGTTATCGATATGGCTGTCGGTATCATCATCGGCGCGGCTTTCGGCAAAATTGTCGACTCGTTGGTTAAAGACATTATTATGCCGCCGATCGGGCTTTTGCTGGGTAAAGTTGATTTTTCTAATCTGTTTGTGGTGTTGAGCAAGGGCAAGGGTGAGTTGCCTTATACCTCGCTGGCGGCGGCGCAGGAGGCCGGTGCGGTAACATTGAATGTCGGTTTGTTTATTAATGCCGTGATTAGTTTTGTAATTGTGGCGTTTGCGGTGTTTATTCTGATTAAGGCCATCAATACGCTTAGGGAAAAGATGGAAAAACAAGAGGCCAAGAATATCATCAAGACCACAAAGACCTGTCCTTATTGTTGTTCGGATATTCCGTTGGCGGCGGTGCGTTGTCCGCATTGTACATCGGCGTTGGATAAAACGACAAAATCGGTGCGACAAAAATAGCGACTGGTGTAGCAATAAGCTGGATCAATCTTAAATTTTAATAAAAGAGTTTTCGGCAGCGCTGCGGATTTTTTCTTCTGCAATGCCGATGGCGCGCGCAATCTCAAAAGCAAAAGCCGCGGCTTTGCCCATACCCTTGGCTGTGATGATATTACCGTCGCGTTCGACATCGTTGCCGGTGTATCTAAAATTGGGGTCTCGTGACAGTTGCTCGGTGTCCGGATAACCGGTGATGCGTTTGTCTTTAGCGATGCCGGCGTCGCGTAGGACGACCGGTGCGGCGCATATGGCGGCGCAGATTTTGTTGTTGGCATAAGCTTGATGAATAATCTCGGTTACGGCAGCGGAATTGCGCAAGTTAATGGCGCCAGGGAGACCGCCGGGGAGCATCAGGGCATCAAAATCGGCAAAAGAAATGTCGTGCAGCAGGGTTTCGGTTGCTATAAAAAAGTCATGAGCACCGCGAATTTTGGTGCTTTCAACGCCAGCCAAAATAACATTGAGCCCTAAGCGCTTGAAAATATCAGCCGGCATCAGGGCCTCAACTTCCTCAAAACCATCAATCAATAAAATACATACCGTTTTTTCGTTCATGATTGTTTCTCCTTTTGCGTTTTGTTTTCGCTATCGTCATCGGTCTCTTTTTCCTTATAACGATAGAGGTTGGATAAAAATTGTCGTTCAATGCTCTTATATTTTTTTGACAGCCAGGTCGATTTGTATAAAATAACGATGAACAGTCCCATCAAGGCATAAGTAACATAAAAATCTTTGGTGAACAGATGGTTGATGACAACCATGATAAAGATGACAATTACGGCCATCCGCAGCACGGTGCAGAGAATAAGAGGCAGACGATTGGTCAGGCGTTTATGCCACAAAGTTAAGTAGATACGGGCAAGGTCGCTGTTGACGCTTAAAAGCCCTTGCAGAAAAGGAGCCATAGCGGCCAGAGTTACCAAGGTGGCTGCCAGATCGGCGACACGATTGGGCAGATGAAGAATTAAGAAAGGCTGGATAATATAGAAAGATATGTTGATGATGGCAATCAAGATAACTGAGGCAATGCAGAGCTTGACAAAATATTTTTTAAACAGCTGTTTCCATAATTCTTCTTCGGTGCTGCTGTCTTTTTTTGATGACGTGTGGGCACTTAAGTATTCTTTCCAGCGTTGAGGAAGATGGTGATAAATGAAGTTATAAAATGGCTTGGCTGCGCCAATCATTAAAGGTGTGGTGAAAGTGGTAATGACCGAAACGGCGACGATTGTCGGGTAGACATAGGCTCCCAATACACCGATGGACATGCCCGAAGCGGCAATAATAAAGGCAAATTCACCAACCTGAGCCAGCGAAAAGCCACAGAGAAATGAGGTCTCAAGTCGGTTGCCTGACAGCAGAAAGCCAAAAGTTGACAGAATGATCTTACCGAGCATAACGACCAGGGTGATGACGGCAATCGGAACCATATATTCGATAAACATTGACGGATCAACTAACATGCCGACGGAGGTAAAAAAGACTGCACCAAAGAGATCTTTGATTGGTTTAATGATGTTTTCGATGCGTTCGGCTTCATCGGTTTCGGCTAAGATGGAGCCCATGATAAAGGCACCTAAAGCCGAAGAAAAGCCAAAAGAAGTGGCCAGCCAGACCATACCCAGGCACAAAGCTACGGATACCAATAAAAGCAGCTCATCATTTAAAAGATAGATAACTTTTTTTAAGAAGGTTGGAACCAGATAAACGCCGATGATAAACCATAAGACCAAGAAAAATACCAGTTTTAGTGAGCTGAATAAAAGTTCTAACCCATTGACATTTTGGCCAATGGAGATGGTTGGCAGCAAAACCAAAAGCAAAATACCGACAACATCTTCAACCACCAAAACGCCGAAAACCAGATCGGTAAATTTTTGTCCTTTCAGGTTAAGTTCTTCAAAAGCTTTGATGATGATGGTGGTGGAAGACATGGATATCATGCCGCCCAGAAATAAGCTTTCGGTAGTGGACCAGCCGAGGCCTAAGCCGATATGGTAGCCGATTAGCAGCATAAACAAAATATTGGCGCTGGCGGTGATAATGGCCGATTTACCGACATTAACAATTTTTTTGAAGCTGAATTCGAGGCCTAAGCTAAACAAAAGAAAAATAACGCCAATATCGGCCCAGATTTGGATATTGTTTTTGTCGGCCGTACTCGGAAACAGCGCAAAGTGCGGGCCGACAATGATGCCGGCCAAAATATAGCCCAAAACGACCGGTTGCTTTAATTTTTTGAACAACACGGTAATAATGCCGGCGCAAATCATAATCAGCGCCAGATCGGAAATGAGCGCGGGCAGATGATTCATAAAACCCTTTCATTCTGATAAACAATTTGGTCTTATTGTAAAAGCAAAACCATGAATAAATATTTAATATGGTCAGCCTTTGTTAAAAAGAAAGGGCACTTATCGGGATGAAGACGGTTAAAAACGAAAATCGCGCTGATTATGTTTGATGAGTTCCAAACGTTCTTTGCAGATGCGGCGGACTTTTTCGTTTGGAATTTGTTCAACTTCTTTGGCGATTAAATCGGCGCCGACTTTTTTAGTTTCTTCGGAGGCGTAGTCTTCAAGGTATTCTTGCAGGGTCATCAAGGCATTGGGCAGACAACAGTTGTGAATTTGCATATTTTTGCACAGAGCCATAAAGCGGTCGCCGGTGCGGCCTTCGCGATAGCAGGCGGTGCAAAAACTCGGGGTGTAGCCAAGCTGCATCAGCCAGCGAACGACCTCATCAAGCGAGCGGGTATCGGAAATATCAAATTGTGCCGAATTTTCTTCCGGTAATTCCGGTTCGGCGTAACCGCCGACAGACGTGCGGCTGCCGCCGGATATCTGTGAAATGCCCAGGTGCAGAACACGTTCGCGCGATTTTTGGCTCTCGCGAGTGGAAACAATCATGCCGGTATAAGGCACGGCAATGCGAATGCAGGCAACCAGTTTGGCAAAAATATCGTCATTAATGGCGTTGGAAAAGGCTTTGGGGTCAATATCGTCTGCGGGGCAGATGCGCGGGACGCTGATGGTGTGCGGGCCGACGCCGAAAACGGCCTCCAGATGTTCGGCGTGCATCAGAAGACCGGCAAATTCGTAGCGGTAGGTCGACAGGCCGTACAGGACGCCCAGTCCGACATCGTCAATACCGCCTTGCATGGCGCGATCCATGGCTTCGGTATGATAGGCGTAGTTGTGTTTTGGGCCGGTCGGGTGCAGGTTTTCATAATTTTCTTTGTTGTAGGTTTCTTGGAACAAAATGTAGGTACCGATGCCGGCTTCGTGCAGTTTGCGGTAGTTTTCGACCGTGGTGGCGGCAATATTGACATTAACGCGGCGGATGGCGCCGTTTTTGTGCTTGATGCCATAGATGGTTTTGATGGATTCCAAAATATACTCTATCGGATTGTTGACCGGATCTTCGCCGGCCTCAATGGCTAAGCGTTTGTGTCCCATATCCTGCAGAGCAATAACTTCGCGGGCAATTTCTTCCTGAGTCATTTTTTTGCGGGCGATGTGTTTGTTTTTGGCATGATAAGGACAGTAGACACAGCCATTGACACAGTAATTTGACAGATAAAGTGGCGCAAACAAAACAATGCGGTTGCCGTAGAAATCGTTTTTGATTTGTTCAGCCAGAGCAAAAATCTCGGTGTTTTTTTCGGGAATGTCGCAATCCAGCAGCACAGCGGCATCACGATGGCTTAAGCCTTTGCGTTGGCGAGCCTTGGTCAATATCTCGTCAATCAGAGCGGCGTTGTGTTTGTTTTGGGAGGCATAGTCCAAAGTGGCTAAAATTTCTTCGTGGTTGATAAATTCTTCGGCTTTGTCTGATTTTGGATTATACATTTTTCAACTTCCTTTCATGTCAATCCTTTAATATAGTTCTAAATTTGTTAAAGTGGTAATAAATTTTTACAGCGGTGTATAAATATTGTTGTCAAGGCAGTGGAGATATTGTATAAACGGCGGTGTAAGAGGGAGTGAACATGGCAAAAGAACTTTTGGCGCCTGCCGGTGATCTTGAGGCCGGATATGCGGCGCTTTATTATGGCGCCGACGCGGTTTATTTGGGACTAAAACAGTTTTCGGCTCGGGCTACGGCACAAAATTTCAGCGAGGAAGAGCTTGGTGAGTTTGTCGGTTATGCACACCATTTGGGACGTAAGGTGTTTGTAACGATTAATACGGTTTTGCAGCAGAATGAAATGGAGGATTTGCTGGAAAATCTGGATATTTGCCGCCGTTGTCGGGTTGATGCACTGATTATTCAGGATCTTGGTGTGGCACGGGTGGTTAAGCAGTATTATCCTGAGTTTGAACTGCATGCCAGCACGCAGATGGCGGTACATAACAAAGCCGGAGCGTTGGCTTTGAAAAATATGGGTTTTGCGCGAGTAGTACTGGCGCGAGAATTGACTTTGGCCGAAATTAAAGAAATTGCGACAATCCCCAGTCTGGAACTGGAAGTGTTTGTTCATGGTGCGTTGTGTTATTCTTATAGCGGTATTTGCCAGTTTTCATCAATGACGGAAGGGCGTAGCGCTAATCGCGGCAAATGCTTGTATCCTTGTCGGGCAGCTTTTGAGCGCGATGGAAAAAGCGGGCATTATTTTTCAATGAAAGATATGGCCTTGGAAGAAGACGTGTTAAAATTGCCAGTTTATTCGCTTAAAATTGAGGGACGCAAGAAAAATGCGTTGTACGTGGCGGCGGTAACGGATTATTATCGCGGTATTTTGGACGGCAAGGGCGCTGATCAGAGAAAAGCTCAGAATATCAAACAGATTTTTTCACGGCCATGGTGCAAATTTCATTTGCGGGGGCGCAGCAAAGATGTAACAGATACTCGTTTTGTCGGGCACAGAGGTCTTTTTATCGGCAAGATTGAAAAAGTAAGCGGAGCAGAGATAATCTTAGAACTTAAACACGATATTGCTCGGCATGATGGTATTCAGATTGAGATTGAGGGATTGGAAAAGCCATTCGGTTTTTCGTTGCAGAAGCTGAAGGTTGAAGGCCGATCGGTTTGGCAGGCTAAGGCTGGTGATAAAGTCGAAATTGTTTTGCCCGTGATGGCGACAGGAGTGAAAAAAGGTGCAGCGGTTTATCTGGCATCATCTTCGGCGGTTAAGGGTGCTTATGATTATACCAAACCGCGCCCGAGGGCATTTTTGCAAAGGCTGCCGATTGATGTAGAAGTTGATATCGGTGCGGATACCATTGTTGCAAGAACTGGTGGTAAGAAAGCGGAAATTAGAGGTGTGTTTGGTACGGCAAAGGATGTCAAAAAAACGGAAGACGCAGTGCGTCTGGCTTTTGGTAAGACCGGCGATACGCTTTTTGAACTGCGACAGCTGACAATTAAAAATCCGGCAGAGCGGTTTGTTCCGGTTTCGATGCTGAATAATTTGCGGCGGCAGTTGCTGGAGCAGATAACACCGGAACAAACCAAGGTACAGCTTGAAGATGTTGCGCCGCGGCCACTATCCGCAGCAAAAAAATGGATTGTCAAGGCTGATCGAATCGGTATTTTAGCCGGACTGGATAAAGATGCGGTACAGGAGATGATTTTGCTGCTTCGTCCAGACATGAAGATGGAAGATATTTGTCGGCTGCCGAGAGAAAAATTACGGTTGGCGTTGCCGGCTGTTTGTCGGCAGACGGAAGAATTTGCGTCTCTGATTGATGGGTTGTTGGCTGCCGGATATAAAAAATGGGAAGTTGCTAATTATTGGGGACTGGATGTTTTGCCGGTTAAAAAACTGGATGTCAGTTTTGATAATTTAATTTATATGTTTAACACACAAGCCATGCAGGCGGCTAAAGAGCTCGGTCTATCGCGTGTAACTTTGGCGGTGGAAGATACTTTGGGCAATCTTAAATATTTGGCACAGTGTGCACCGCTGCCGGTGGTGATGGTCGTTTATCAGGATGTGCCGTTGTTTACCTCAGCGGTTTGTATTCGTGATAATGACTGTCGGCATTGCGACCGGTATTCGGTGTGGACGGAACTTTTCAGAAATGGTCGGAAATATTTGGCTTTGTCAGAAAATTGCGGTACAATGTTGTTTGCCGACAAACCCTTTGCCGCAGCCAAAGAAGCAGCTGAGGTGAGAGCGGATTTTTATCGAGCTGATTTTTGCTATCGTTCTTATACGTTGCGGGAAGTCAAAAATATTTTGCAACAATTGAAAAATTTTGAGAATCCGTCAAATAGCTTTGCAGGGAATATGGCGCGGCGCAGAGAAACATTTTAGGTGCCAAAAAAAGGACTTATATATAATACTGGCCGATCTGTTTACCTGCAAAGTTAAGAATATGCGGGAAATAGAAAACGATATCAAAAACAACTTCCCTCATTTACGCGAACAATCCAGCCGAGAGATTTATTTTTACAATGCACCTCTGTTTGAGATGTATGTTAGCTTTATCCGCTCACACCCTGCCTTTATCTGCGAAACCTTTATAAAACCCGCTGAAAAGAAAACAGTTGTCAAAATTGTGAAGAAAACAACCCCTAGTTTGCAAGAACGCGGTTTGACTAGAAAAGACGTTATGCAACGGGCGCAAAAGGTTGATAATGACGAGTTTTATACTCGTTATGAGGATGTTGAAAAAGAAATAGAAATGTATCCGTTGGATACTTGGTGGGATAAGTGCGTGTTTTGTAATTGTGATGACGCGGTTGGAGAAACACGGACTGAAAAAGACAGCTCCGCTTTTGCATTATACTTCATCAAGAACTTTATCCGTTTAGGCTTAAAAAAGCTAATCTGCACGCATTATAGCGGGCAAACAGATTTATTTATGGCTGGAGCAAGAGGTTATATCTTCTCTAAAAAAGGTGTTGAGGAAATGATAACAACACCTAGAGGCTTTACAAGGTGTTTCGAAGATCCAATATCCTTAAAAATCTTGAATGAAGAAGCGGATATTGTATGCACAAATCCGCCGTTCTCTAGGGCAAGAGATTATTGGCAAACAATAATAAACAGCGGTAAAAGATTTTTGATTATTTCAAATATCACTAATTCATAACACCCGCTTTTATTCCGTATTTTATAAATCAGCAAGTATGGGGCGGATATAATAGTGTAGATTGGTATTTAAACCCTAAAAGAGAGCGTGTTCGTGCAGCGGGGCATTGGTTCACCAATATATCAATAACAAATAGACCAAAATGGAAACTTTTAAAAATTATGCCTTTAGATGAAATACCAGAAAAAAATAAAAGATATGATGATGAGGGAATATTGTTAGTTGATAATGGATTTATACCAAATGATTATGATAAACCGTTTGCGGTATCCTCTCGCCCAATATTAAACGGAATATTAGAAAAAGGGTATAAAATAGCAAACAATACAGAGTATTTTCCGTATTTTGGCGGTAAAAAAGCCTTTGGACGTGTTTTGATACAAAAGGAAAATAAGGCGTAACAAAAATGAATTACTTTTTCTTTCGCGGCGAAGCTTTTGGTTTGTTTGCGGAAGATTTCGGTGCCGTTTTGGGTTTCGGGGTTTTATCCTTGGGGGCTGCCGGATGTTGCAGGTGTGAAAAAATCAGTTTTTCAATTTGAGTTGCCTTGTCGTCGCTCATGGCATAAAGAGGGATGGAAAAAGAACCAAATTGGGAATTGCAAGAGATGCGTTGCATAAGACTCATGCGATAATGACTAATTCTTTGCGGTGTGATGCGTAGAATGGAGCGCTCGAAACCAAAGTATTTTAAAGATATTGTTTCGACGGATTTTATTTGCGACCATTTGAGAGGTTGATTGTGGTCTATTTTGATGCTCTCATCCGTGATGACGGCTAATGGCAGACGAACCAGAAAAACGAATAATGAACTTAAGATTGACAGTGAGCAAGTTGTCAGTGCAAAATAGTAGACGGGTTTGTAGTCAGGAAAAATGCTCCATGTAAATAAAATGGCCAGAGCAAGCAATCCGAGGTTGAAAAGAAGATAGATTCCAAGTTTGCGTCTGGAGTAATAAAAGATTTTTTTATTTTGATTCATAGGTTTGTCTCCCAAAGATGAGTTGCGTATTAAAGACAATTACGGGTGCTTTGTTTGGGAGTATAAAGGCAATAAGTTAAAAATTAGATTATAAAACCAAAAATAAATAAAATATAAAGAATCAGCATGGCATAAACGCCGGCGATAATGTCATCCAGCATAACTCCCCAAGCGTTGATAATTTTGCGGTCTGCCCAGCCGACGGGTTGCGGTTTGGAGATATCAAAGAGGCGGAATAGTATAAAGCCGGTGAGGTAAATGCTCCATGCATCAGTATGATTCTGCAGATAAGCCGCGACAGGCACAAAGGTCAGAGTTTGACCGGCGACTTCATCAATAACAACAAAAGAAGGATCATGAGGTGTTGATTTAAGAACTTCTTTAACGCTTATGACCCCCAGAACAAAAGCCGCCGTCGCACCGATGATTACGGTGCTGATGCCGCCAAAAGAGGCTAGAAGAAAAACCACAGGAAGCGTTGCTAAAGAACCGATGGTTCCCGGCGCGATTTTGGAATATCCCAAGCCAAAAAAAGTTGCGATAAGAAAAGCCAAGTGCGATTTCATATTATCCTCCATGCGGTCAATCAGGCTCTTTATAAAATATTTTGCTTTATTTAACAATGTTTTGTTGTAGTTGATAACAGCAATTTTGAGGCTTGAAAAAAAGGATTCTTTTTGTTAGCCTGTCGGCGTTGTATAAAAGACATAACTATTTTTCAGAAAAGGTGTATGACAATGAAAATAGGCATAATAGGAACCGGCTATGTCGGTTTGCCGACGGGAGTCGGCTTTGCGGAGCTTGGTAATAAGGTCGTTTGCATTGATAAGGATGAAGTTAAAATCAAGGCATTGAAGGCCGGAAAGCTGACAATCTTTGAAGATGGGCTTGAGACGCTTTTTCAACAAAATGTCCGTGACGGAAGACTTGGTTTTACGTCGTCGACGGCGGAGGGCGTCAAAGAGGCTGATGTGGTGCTGATCGCGGTTGGGACACCGCCGGATCCGGTAACTAAAGAAGCTGATTTGCATTATATTTACAGTGCAGCGGCCGAGTTGGCGCCGCATTTGACAGGCTACACCGTTATTGCGACAAAATCAACCGTGCCGGTCGGAACGGGCGACGAGGTGGAAAAGATAATCCGGAAAAATAATCCGCATGCTGAGTTTGATGTGGTTTCGCTGCCGGAATTTTTGCGTGAAGGTTTTGCCGTGCATGACTTTTTTGCGCCAGACAGAATCGTTGTCGGCATTAACAATAGTAGAGCCGAAAGCGTCTTAAAAGAAATGTATAAGCCTTTTGAAGGAAAGGCGCCGGTTTTATTTGTTAACCGGCGGTCGGCCGAAACCATAAAATATGCCTCAAATGCTTTTTTGGCTATGAAGATTCATTATATCAACGAGATGGCGGATTTTTGCGAAAAAGCCGGTGCCGATATTTTTGACGTTGCCAAAGGAATGGGGCTTGATCGGCGTATTGGCGAACGTTTTCTCAATCCGGGGCCAGGGTATGGCGGCAGCTGTTTTCCGAAAGATACTAATGCTATGGCTTGGATGGGCAAAAAGTACGGCGCGCCGTTGACATTGATTGAAGCGGCTATTCGCGGCAATGATTTGCGTAAGACTAAAATGGCCGAGAGGATATTGCGGCAGGTTCAGGGAATCAAGCAGGCTAAAATTGCGGTATGGGGATTGGCGTTCAAAAATGGGACGGACGATGTTCGAGAATCGCCGGCGCTGCAGATTGTTGAGCAGATGCTGAAGAATGGTGCGAGATTGTGCGTCTTTGATCCGAAAGCGATGGGAAATGCCAGCCGAGTTTTGGGCGATAGCGTTGAATATGCTTCTTCCGAACTGGAGGCGGCTAAAGATGCCGATGTTCTAGCTATTTTGACCGAATGGGATAATTTTGCTTCGGTTAATCTCACAGAGCTTAAGGCGATTATGCGGCAGCCGAAAATTGTTGATTTGCGTAATATGCTAAAAAGTAAACAACCGGAAAGATTGGGATTTGTTTATCAGTGCATCGGCAAGATTTAAATAAAGGATTAGCTTAAAAAATCCTGATATTGCCAATTTGGCGAACTGTAAGACAGATGAAGTACCGCGCCGTTTGGGATGTCGCACAAGTTGATGTTGAAATGTTGCAGCATTTGAGATATGGCAATGCCGTGGCTTGAGATGCCGATATTTGGGTGAGGCGTGTTTTCGGCATAGTGATTCAGTCCCTGAAGAATACGGCGGCGAACTTCGGATTTTGTTTCGCCAAACATAAAGCGGACATTGCCGGTTTTGTCGTGGCGCCAGCGGTCATAGAGTTCGGTGAAATTTTTTTCGACAGCACTGATGTGCATGCCTTCGACAATGCCCATGTTAACCTCAATGAAACGGTGGTCTATCAGAATCGGTGCGCCGCAGCGTCCGGCAACTATAGCTGCGGTTTGCATGGCGCGTTTCATCGGGCTTGAGACAATGAGGGTGATGTGTTTGTCTTTAAGTCGTTCGGCAGTGCGAGCTGCTTGTCGGCGTCCTTCGGCGGTTAAATTACCGTTGAAACGTTGTCCTTGGATGTGGCCGCTGACGTTGAATGGACATTGGCCGTGGCGGAAGATATAGAAATGTTTTATCATTTTTTCCTCTGTTTATCTGAGATGTGCGCTGAAGATATAGTGTTGTTATTTGTGATTTAATCTTATTAAATAGGTGCAAAATATAAAAAAATGTCTATACTAGAGCCGATGTTGCCCAGCAGAGGAGGTTTGAAATGCAGAATATTGTGCCGGAAAGATTAAAAACAGGTGATGAGATCAGAGTTATTGCGCCGTCAACCAGTATTAAAATCATCGGAGAAGATTGTCGGCAGATTGCCAAGGAGCGCTTTGAAGCGTTGGGGCTTAAAGTTAGTTTTGGCAAAAATACCACGGATGATAATTTTGACATGATGGCGTCGTCGGATTTGCATAAAAGAGCCGAAGATGTTATGGAGGCGTTTGAGGATAAAAAAGTTAAGGCAATATTTACGATTATCGGCGGGTTTAGTTCTAATCAGGTTTTGCCGTTTTTGGATTATGATATTATTCGCCAGAATCCGAAGATTATATGCGGTTATTCGGATATTACCGCATTGTTGAATGGTATTCGCAGCCGGACGGGATTGGTAACTTTTTATGGGCCGCATTATAGTTCTGTCGGCATGAAAAAAGGCAATGAATATACTTTTGAAATGTTGCGGCAGATGTTGTTTGAGGGAAACTGTGATTGGAAGCCTTCTGAAGAATGGAGTGATGATTTGTGGTTTATCGACCAAGAAAAGCGTGAGTTTATTAAAAATGGCGGTTGGCAGGTTTTGCAAGAAGGCGAGGCAGAAGGGCATTTGGAGGGAGGTAATTTGCAGACGTTGTTTTTGCTGAGTGCAACACCTTATCAGCCGGTATTTGCTCCGGAGACGATTTTGGTTTTGGAAGATTGTTTCGTGGCGGCGGCATCTGATGCCAAATGCTTTATGAATCGGCTTCAATCTTTGGCTCAAAGGGAAGATTTTAGGAATGTCCGCGCGTTGCTTATCGGCCGGTTTCAAAAGGAATCGGACGTTAGTCGCGAAAAACTTGATTTTATCATTAACCATATTCCGCAATTGAAGAATTTGCCGGTAATTGCCAATATGGATTTTGGGCATACGACGCCGATTTCGACTTTGCCGCTCGGCGGGCATTGTGTGATTAAAAAAGGTCAAATTAAGCTGAGCTGGTAAGATGCTTGATTTTGCGTTTGAAGATAAATTGAGCGGAATGGTTGCTGGTGTAGATGAAGCCGGACGCGGACCTTGGGCTGGTCCGGTGGTAGCGGGAGCCGCGGTATTTTTGACACGCAAGGTTGATAATTATTTATTGGAAAATCTGAATGATTCTAAAAAGATAACGCCTAAAAAACGTGAAATTTTGTATGAAAAACTGCTGGAAGCGCAAGCACAGGGGCAGATGCTTATCGGAATCGGGGAAGCCTCGGCTGAAGAAATTGACCGGTTTAATATTTTACAGGCGACGTTTTTGGCAATGAGGCGTGCGGTTGGGGCTTTGGGAAATATGCCGGATTATGCGATTATTGATGGTAATCAGAGGCCAAGAGATTTTCCGTGTTCTTGTATGACACTGGTTAAAGGTGATGCACGATCTTATTCGGTTGCTGCGGCATCGATCGCAGCTAAAGTTTTTAGGGATCATTTGATGCAAAAATTGGCGTTGGAATATCCGTATTTCGGGTTTGAAAAGAATGCCGGTTATGGCACTAAAGCACATATTGAGGGTTTGCAGCGGTATGGTGTTGTTGCCGGCGTGCACAGACTCTCTTATCGGCCGGTGCGTGAAATTTTGACGCGGGCAGCGTGATTTTGTGCTTGTTTATTGAAAAACAACGGTTTTATTTTTTTTAATTTTTTCCTTTTCGGTTGTTAATAAATTTATAACTATCTTTAGACATACTAAAACGCAGAATGGCGTTAACAACTGGATGGTTGAATAATATGAAAAAAAAGCAAATCCGGACGCTCTTGGATACGGTCATCAACGATGATTGCATTAAAGCGATGGAGGAAATGGAAGAAAAATCAGTTGATTTGGTTTTTGCCGATCCTCCGTACAATTTGCAGCTCGGCGAGGCGTTACTGAGGCCCGATAACAGTAATGTGAGCGGTGTGTATGAAGAGTGGGACAATTTTGATAGTATGGAAGCCTATGATGAATACACAAAAGCATGGATGTTTGCGGCTCGAAGGCTTTTGAAAGATGACGGTGCTTTATGGGTTATCGGTTCGTATCATAATATTTTTAGAGTCGGACGAATTTTGCAGGATATGGGATTCTGGATATTAAATGATATTATCTGGAATAAAGTTAATCCTATGCCTAATTTTAAAGGAACAAGATTTACCAATGCGCATGAAACGTTGATCTGGGCATCCAAGAATCATAATTCCAAGTATACATTCAATTATGAAGCAATGAAGGCTTTGAATGAAGACACGCAGATGCGTTCGGATTGGCATATCCCGCTTTGCACGGGTAAAGAGCGTCTGAAAGATAAAAACGGCGGCAAGCTACATTCAACCCAAAAACCGGAGGCATTGCTGTATCGTGTGATTATGGCGTCAACTAAGGTCGGAGATGTAATTTTGGATCCGTTTTTCGGAACAGGGACAACAGGTGTTATTGCCAAAAAGCTTGGGCGGCATTTTATCGGTATTGAGAAAGATGCCGGTTATGTTAAAGCATCGGTTGAGCGAATCAATCAGGTTAAGCCGGTTAAAAATAAATTGTGTCTGGAATATGCCTGCAAGAAAAAATTGCCGCGGGTACCGTTTGGTAATGTAGTGGAAAGGGGGCTTTTGGCGCCGGGGGATGTGTTGTATGATGCCAGTCGTAAACATTGTGCGGTGGTGCGTTCGGACGGAACCTTAAAAAGCGAAAAGGCCGAAGGCTCCATTCATCAGGTGGGCGCTGCAGCAGAAAACGCTCCGGCGTGCAACGGTTGGGCTTATTGGTATTATGAAAATGCCGATAAAGAATTGGTTTGTATTGACGAATTACGAGGAATTTTGCGTGCCGAAATGGAATCGTGATCTTTATAAAAAAATCTATTGTCTAAAAAATAAACTTGGACTATATTAGGTTCAAGTTTATTTTTTTAAGCAAAAGTTTTGTGAATATGCGCAAGTGGCCGGAAAAGAGAGCTAAAGCTGCAAATTGTCAGATTACTGCCGGCAGATTGATTGAGCCGGCAGAAACGGAGAATTATGCGGCGATTGATTTGGGAACAAATTCGTGTCGGTTGGTTATCGCCGCGCCGACGCCGTCGTCGTTTCGGATTATTGAGACTTTTTCAAAAATTACGCGTTTGGGTGAAGGTATTATCAATAATAATGAGTTGTCGCATGCAGCAATTCGCCGTACAATCAATGCATTGAAAGTTTGTGCCGGCGTTTTGGAAGAATATGCACCGATTGCCAGGGCTCGTTACGTGGCAACGGCTGCTTGTCGTCGGGCTAAGAACTGTCGTTATTTTTTAGATCTGGTCAAGAAAGAAACGGGATTGACGATTGAAACCATTTCATCTCAGGAAGAAGCACGACTGGCTGTTGTCGGTTGTGTTCCGCTTTTGAATCGTCATATCAAAAGAGCGTTGGTTTTTGATATTGGCGGCGGATCAACCGAAGTTTCGTTGGCGCGGATGACGAATTCCGGACGGGCGCTGATTGAAGGATATGTGTCATTGCCGTATGGCGTGGTGACGGTTTCGGAGGCTTTTCCCAATCATGATATGACGGATCTTGCGTATGATACGATTATTGAGCGAACACATAAGATTTTGGAAGATTTTGAGGCAAAGCATCATATATCCGAAGCTATTGCCGCACAGGAAATTCAGGTCTTGGGAACTTCAGGAACCGTGACGGTTTTGGGTGCGGTGCATCTGAATTTGCCACGTTACAATCGTTCGGCAGTGGACGGATTGGCTTTGAGTATTCAAGAAGTTAGAAGAACGATTGCTAAAATCAAGCGCATGGGGGATGAGGGGCGGCGCAAGCATGCCTGTATAGGGATGCAGAAGGCGGATTTAACTATTGCTGGATGTGCGATTATTGAAGGATTGCTTTCGTTTTGGCCAATATCGGAAATAACCATTGCCGACAGAGGCATTCGTGAGGGGATATTATTGGACATGATGCATGTTGACAGGCAAAAAAAACAAACCAAAAGAAAGTTTCGGTCGCGGTGTCCGTTTATCAGAAAAAAACATCGCCAGTTTAATGATAATCAGCGAGGACAAGAGGCTGTCAATGATCAGTAGAAACTATGCCGGAATAGACATGGGCTCTAATTCATGCAAACTTTTGATTTGTGATGAAAAGGGTAATGCCCTGTGTTTAAAAAATTATCCGACACGGTTAGCTGAAGGAATGTATAAAGAAAATAAAATTATGCCGGAAGCTTTTGAGCGCGGATTGCAGTGCTTTTTTGAATGTCGGCAGCTTTTGGATAAGTACGGCGTTGAGCCGCACAATTTGCGCGCTGTTGCGACGGCTGCTTGCCGGATGGCGCTTAACGGTGGTGATTTTGTTAAAAAAATTTATGATGAATCGCATATTCGACTGGAAATTATTGACGGGCTTGAAGAGGCTCTGCTTAATCTTAAAGGTGCTGCAGAACACGTCAAAGGAAAGAGCAAATATGTTGTCGTTTATGATTTGGGCGGTGGCTCGACAGAAGTAACTTTAGCAACAAATACCGCCGTACCGGATATTATCTGCAGCATTTCTATTCCGTGGGGAGCGCGTAATGCCTCTGAAGCATTTAATTTGGTTGAGTATTCTGAGGAGGCCGGAAATAAGCTGCGGTCGGAAGTTGACCGGTATATGGATGATTTTTTGGCAAAGGCCGATTTGGCAAAGCATAGGGATGTTTGCTTTGTAGCAACATCGTCGACGCCGCTTAGGTTGGTGTCGATGATTAGAGGCTTTGGAGATTATAATCGTGAGCGCGCTGATGGTTTGAAGATGATGCGAACGGAAATGGATGCGGCAATTTGCGAGCTTTTGCGAGCTAAGCGTAAAGAATTGGCCAATAATCCTTATATCGGTGATAAACGTTCTTATATTTTTATTGCTGCCTGCGTTATTTTTCGTAGGATTTATGAAAGGCTTGGCATTAAAGAGCTGACAGCATCGCTTAAAAGTGCCAAAGACGGCATTGTGGCGGAATTGATTGCACGGGATACAAAAAATGAGAAACACGGGAAAATCCGTTAAGGCAGCCAATGTTATCGGTGGCAGGCATGATCTGACGGTTAAGCTCAGGAATGGAAAATATAAAAAGAAATCGTCAAATCAGTGGCTTATCAGACAATTGAACGATCCTTATGTGGCGGAGGCCAAACGACAGGGGTATCGTTCAAGGGCCGCGTTTAAGCTCATACAGTTGGATGAAAAATATCATTTTTTGGGTAAGGGAAAAGTGATTGTTGATCTGGGATGTGCGCCAGGGGGCTGGACACAGGTGGCGGCAGCGCGCAACAAGGGCAGCGGCAAGATAGTGGGCATTGATATTTTGGAGACCGAAGCTATTTCCGGAGCAGAATTGATTTGTCAGGATTTTACATCCGAAGATGCGCCGGATAAATTGAAAAAATTGCTTAACGGCGAGGCTGATATTGTGATGAGTGATATGGCAGCCAATACGACGGGACACCAGCAGACGGATCATTTGCGTACCATTGCGCTGGTGGAAGCGGCCTATCAATTTGCCAAAGAGGTTTTGGCTGAAGGAGGTATCTTTATAGCCAAGGTGTTTCAAGGTGGTGCCGAGGGCGGGCTTTTGGCTGATGTTAAGCGTAATTTTGCCAAAGTCGGACATTTTAAGCCGGCGGCCAGCCGGAAGGAATCGCCGGAAACATATTTGGTTGCTTTGGGGTATAAGAAAAGCCAAGCTTGACTTTTTGGGGGATAAAAATTGTGGAGTATCGCCGGCGGAGGAAAAATTATGAAAAACGGAGCGCGTTATCAGGCCGTATGGGAAATATTGATCGAAGTTTTTAAAGATCGGCAGCCGGCGGACAAAATCATTAATGATTATATGAGGGGGCGCAAGTATATCGGCGCCAAAGACAGGCGGTTTGTTGTTGATTGGGTTTGGCAGGTTATTCGCAACAGGATGAAACTGACGTTTGATGCCGGCAGCGCGGATGCGCGCAAAATTTTGCTTTATGCGGCGCGCGACAGGCTGGCGGAAGTGTTTGACGGCGCTGCTTACGGCATGGCGCCGCTGAGTGGAGAAGAAAAGCAATGGCTGGCAAAAGAAAATGAGGAGCCGTATCCGGATTATGTTGAGGCAGAATGTCCGGAGTGGTTATTTGCCAAGATTAAGGATTTGGGTTTTTGCAAAGCTTTGAATCAACAGGCAACCATTGATGTGCGGGCGCATGGTATCAGCAGCCGCGAACTTAAGTATAAACTGGCGGCGGAGGGAATTGAAGCGGTTGAAGGAGGGTATGCGCCCCAGTGTCTTAAAATAGGCGGACGTTTGGTGCTTAATAACTGTATGGCTTGGCAGGATGGATTGATGGAAGTTCAGGACGAGGCCTGTCAGGTGGCGGTATTGTTGGCGGATGTCCGGTCGGAACATAAAATTATTGATTATTGCTGCGGTGCAGGTGGAAAAGCTTTGGCTTTGAGCGATATTTTGCATAATAAGGGACACATTCTGGCCTATGATATTGATGCCAAAAGGCTGGAAGCTATTAAGCCACGGTTGGCGCGGCTTAAGGTTAAAAATATTGAGTTGACGGATATTATTGCTGATTCGGATAAGGATTTTGACCGGTTTATTTTGGATGCACCGTGTTCGGGAAGCGGCACTTGGCGGCGGGCGCCGGATGCTAAATTCAGGTTGACGAAGCAGCGTCTTGAAAGCTTGAAAAAAACGCAGGCCGAGCTTTTGGATATTGCTGCCGTCAAGACAAAGACCGGCGGGAGAATCGTCTATATGACATGTTCGGTTTTGAGAGAAGAAAACGAGGGTATAATAGAGGCTTTTTGTCAGCGAAACGCAGCTTTTGTTCCGCTGAATATCAAAGAATTGTGGGAACAAAAAATTGCGACTTCTTATCCGGCGGCGGATGAAAAGTACCTTCGGATGTCGCCTTTGACAACCGGAACCGATGGTTTTTTTGTTTGTGTTTTGGAAAAGAAATTCTAAGTCTGGGCGTTTTGCCGATAGATATAAGAAAGAATCTCGGCGACGGCCGCGAAAGCTTCAACGGGAATCTCCTGATTGATGTCTACGGCTTTTAAGATTTGTAGCAGGTCGGCATCTTGGCGGATTTCGATGCCGTTTTCTTCGGCTAGAGCAATGATGCGTGAGGCAATGTCGCCGCCGCCTTTGGCCAAAACGACAGGCGCATTGTTTTGGGCGCTGTCATAACCGAGAGCCACGGCATAGTCACTTTCGCTTGTGGAAAAAGACGATGCGGCGTTGTTTTTGGAGGCGGATGTGCTATTATCCGAAACAGACATGGAAGGCTCCGTTAATCGACTGGTTTAAAAAATAATAAGATTTGTTGCGGGTTTTGACAAGGTTTTTGTTTGGCACAAAAATTGCATGTCTTTGGGTAAGGGGAAGCCCAAATTTGATTGATTGGGGAATCGATTATGGATTTGAAAAATCTTACGGTTTTTAATTTGGCGCACCAAAATATGCGTTATTTGTCAGCGAGGCAGAAGGTCTTGGCTGAGAATATTGCCAATGCGGCGACGCCGAATTATCTGCCTAAGGATGTGGCTAAGCCGTCGTTTTTGGGTAATCTGGAAGAGAATCGAGTGAGTTTGCCGCTGAGGGTGACGAATGCCAAGCATTTTTCTGAGTTAAAGTCTGAGGCGGAAAAACGCGATGCCAGAGGGTTTGAAGTCTATACGCCACAAACCAAAGATGCCTTGACGATTGATGGCAACGGTGTGATTTTGGAAGATCAGATGAACGAGGCCAGCAAGGCCAGCTCTGAATACAACAGGATGGTAACGATTTATAATGCCTATAAGAATATGATCTCGACGGCAACAACGAAAATTACGGGGTGATTAGATGGCTGGTGATTTGTCAATAAGCGCGGATATTGCCGCTTCGGGAATGAAGGCTCAGGCCGAAAGGCTTAAAGTGATATCACAGAATATGGCTAATGTTGATTCAATATCGGCGGAACCAGGGGGGGAGCCGTATCGCCGACAGGTGGTCAGTTTTGAAAATTATGTTGATAAAGATACCGGTGCGCAAAAAGTGCGGGTCGATAAAATCGTGAAAGACATGTCGCCGTTTGAGAAAAAGTATGAGCCGAATCATCCGGCGGCTGATGCTCAGGGATATGTGTCGCTGCCAAATGTTAATCCTCTGATTGAGATGATGGACATGAAAGAGGCGCAAAGAGTATATGATGCTAATTTGAATATGCTGAAAACTGCGCGCGAGATGAGTTCTAGTGTTTTGGATGTTTTGAAGTAAAAGGGGAATAAAAAGTGGTTAATAGTGTTGCAAATGCTTTGAATGCATATCAGGCGGCGTTGAGCCGGATTAATGGTGGTGCGGCTGCTCAGCCTGAAGCAGCATCTAAGACCGAGGCCAGTTTTGGTCAGGTTTTGCAGGATGTGGTCGAAGAGGCGGCTGATGCACAGAAGCAGGCGGAGATAACCACAGTCAACGGTATTGTCGGCAAAGCCGATATTCAAGACGTCGTTTTGGCTATTGCCAATGCAGAGCAGGCTTTGGAAACGGTCGTCGCGGTGCGGGATACGGCGATTAGGGCGTATAATTCAATTATGCAGATGAATATTTAAGGAATCGGTGATAGCGGAAAATCTTGAAGCTGTTTTGAGTTTCTTTTTGTCTTTCTATTGAATAAAATGAGGGATAAAAAAGACTGTTCCCCTCCCCGCCTTTGGCTAAGCATTCATCCTATTTGAATTTGTCCCCTGCCTCGGGAAGTATTCTTGTCATTTAAAAATGTCACCCCGCCTCGGGAAACATTCTTCCCGAGGCTAAGGGGTCTTCTACTGTTTATAATAATTTGAAGATGCCTGAGCCTTGCCAAGAATGCTTGGCAAGGCGGCATGACATTCTTTTTACCGTCATCCTATCCCCTTTTACAGTCATCCTGAGCACCCTTTACCGTCATCCTGAGCGGAGCGAAGGATCTCTTAGATTCTTCGTCGCAATTGCTCCTCAGAATGACAGAAAAAGAGACACTCCTCAGAATGACAAGAAAAGAAACGCTCCTCAGAATGACAAGAAAAGAAACGTCCCTCAGAATGACGGGAAAAGAAACGTCCCTCAGAATGACGGGAAAAGAAACGCTCCTCAGAATGACAAAATCCTGTCATCCTTTTTTTTCTTGTCATCCTATCCCCCCTTTACTGTCATCCTGAGCACCCTTTTCTTGTCATCCTGAGCGGAGCGAAGGATCTCTTAGATTCTTCGGGACTTTCGTCCCTCAGAATGACAGAAAAAGAAATGCTCCTCAGAATGACAGAAAAAGAAAAGATCAGAATGACGGGAAAAGAAATGCTCCTCAGAATGACGGGAAAGGCGGAAGGATAGTTGAGAGGGGAAAGATTTGTTCCTTTCTGATTTTTATGAACATCTTTAGTATTTGTTTAGATTTGTTTGCTAGATTTTGGTAGTGAGAATCTTGATTGTTGACTGAGGTTTGAAAGATGCTGGTTTACCTTGCGGATATTTGGAAATTTTTTGAGGGAGCGACGGATCCGATAGTTCGTTGTCTGGGCGCTTTTTTTGCGGCTTTGATTTTATCGTTGATTTGTGGCGGAAGGGTGGTCGCGTTGTTGCATCATCATCAGCTTAAAGGGCAGCCTATTCGTGAGGATGGTCCGCAGTCGCATCTTTTGACAAAAAAAGGGACGCCGACGATGGGCGGATTCTTGATCCTTGGTGCGGCGATTGCGGCGATGTTGCTGTTTTGTGATTTGTCCGCGCATTTTGTTTGGACGGGGATTGCTGTTTTGGTTATCTTCTGCGGGGTCGGATTTGCCGATGATTATTTGAAGGTGACTCGACAGACCTCTGCGGCAATGACCGCTAAAATGAAGTTGGTGTTGCAGTTTGCGACGGCTTTGGCAGCAATATTGCTGATAAGTTGCGAGACGCCAGATGAGTTTCGTTTTGCGCTTAATTTGCCGTATACTACAGGGTGGTCATTTGATTTGGGATGGTGGTATGTGCCGTTTGCGATGATTGTGATAACAGGCGCCTCAAACGGTGTGAATTTAAGCGACGGATTGGATGGACTGGCTGCCGGTTTGTTGTCGGCGGCTTTTACGGTATTTATGATTGCGGCTTATTTGTCGGGGACGCTTTTGGCATTGCAATATTATGTGCCGGAAATTCCGCAGGCGGTAGAGGTCGCGGTGATGTGTGCGGCCGTTATCGGCGGATGTCTCGGCTTTTTGTGGTTTAATGCCAAACCGGCTGCGGTTTTTATGGGGGATACCGGATCGCTGGCATTAGGGGCTTTTTTGGGGCTGGTTGCCGTGATGCTGAAACAAGAAATTTTGTTGGTTGTTGCCGGCGGTGTGTTTGTGATGGAATCGGTATCGGTGATGATACAAGTCGGCTGGTTTAAGATGAGCGGCGGCAAAAGGTTTTTTAAGATGGCGCCGATACATCACCATTTTGAACAACTGGGGTGGCCCGAAACAAAGGTTGTCTTTCGGTTTTGGATTATAGGAATTGCCTTGGCGGTTTTGGCTTTGGCTTCGTTTATCAATCGTTAGGGAGCAGGAGATGCCATTATCTTTTTCCCGCAGCAGTAAAAATATGATTGCTAATTGGTGGTGGACCGTTGATAAATGGCTGTTGGCCTCAGCGATTTTTTTGTTGGGCTGCGGTTTGGTGTTGAGCCTTTCGGCATCGCCGGCAGTAGCGCGGAAAATTGATGTAGCGACATATCATTTTGTTTATCGCCATGCTTTTTATGCTTGTTTAGCCGGCGGTGTTATGTTGTTTTTTTCGATGCTGAGTTTAAAGTGGATTCGCAGGTTGGCTATTTTGGGATATGTCGGTGCGGTATTTTTGGTTTTGACGGCATTGTTATTCGGTGTTGAGATTAAAGGTGCGCGCCGGTGGGTTGATATAGGTTTTCAGATTCAGCCTTCTGAGTTTTTGAAACCGACGTTTATTGTGGTTACGGCGTGGTTGTTTGAAATGAGGCGGCGTTATAAAAATTTTCCGGGGATATGCATCAGTACGGCTTTGTTCGGTATAACGGCGTTGATGTTGTTTAAGCAGCCGGATTATGGCATGACGGCGGTTGTGGCGGTTATTTGGTTTGCGCAGTTGTTTTTGGCAGGATTGCCAATGAAACGGTTGATGATTATTGCCGGATTTTTAGCGATTGTTTTTGCTTTGGCGTATTTGGCGCTGCCGCATGTGCAGATCAGAGTGGAGCAGATGTTGGCCGGAATGTTTGGTGGCGAGCCTTCATATCAGGTGAAAAGGTCGTTGGAGGCTTTTAAAAACGGTGGTTTGTTCGGCGTTGGAGTTGGCGAGGGTGTGGTTAAGTGGCATATTCCCGATGCACATACCGATTTTATTTTTCCGGTGGCGGCGGAAGAATATGGGATGTTGTTTTGTTTGTTGATTATTGCGGCTAACGGTGTGATCGTGGTGCGCTCAATGTGGTTGTCAGGCAAGGAAGATAATATGTTTATTGTGTTGTCGGTGTGCGGTTTGGCGGCAAGTTTTGGATTGCAGGCATTTGTTAATATGGCCTCAACTTTGCAGCTGGGACCGACAAAAGGTATGGCGCTGCCGCTGGTTTCTTACGGGGGATCGTCGCTGGTGGGGGCAGCGATCGGTGTCGGGATGCTGTTGGCTTTGACCAGAAAAAATGTTCATGCGGAGAATAAGGATGACGAAGGGTAAGCAAAAATTGATTGTTTTGACAGCCGGCGGAACAGGCGGACATATTTATCCGGCAGAGGCATTGGCGGCTGAATTGGAGAAGCGCTCTTATAAAGTGATGCTGTTTACGGACAGCCGCGGGTTGCATAATTATAAGGGAAAACTTGGCGAGATTGAAAATAAGGCTGTTTGTTCCGGCAGTGTGGTAGGAAAATCGGTCGCGACGAAAATATGCAGTCTGTTGAAGGTGGGTTGCGGCGTTGTTCAGGCCGGATATTATCTTTTGCGCCGCCGACCGGTGTGTGTGGTCGGCTTTGGCGGATATGCATCGTTTCCGACGGCAGTTGCTGCGGTAATTCTCAGGATTCCATTGATTATTCATGAACAAAACTCGGTTATGAGCCGGACAAACAGAATTCTGGCAAGGTTTGCGGCATTGACGGTGCAGAGTTTTAAACAGGTCAAAAATACACCGGCAGGCGTTAGGGAAATTGTGAGCGGTATGCCGATCAGAGACGCTATCGCGGCGTTGCATTATCAACCGCGGTCGCTAAAAAAACTTGATGATGAGATGACGTTGGTTGTTTTGGGCGGGTCGCAAGGGGCAAGAATTTTTGCCGAGATTGTGCCACAGGCTGTTCGAATGTTGGGAGAGGATATTCGAAAAAAACTGGTTGTTTATCAGCAATGCCGCAAGGGAGAGGAAGATGCGGTGGATGCTCAATATAAGGGGATTGGCTGCAGAGTTGTTGTCAGGGCTTTTTTCGACAACATGCCGGAGCTTTATGGCAAGGCGGATTTGATTATTTCACGTGCGGGGGCGTCGTCGGTCTATGAAATTGCCGCAGCCGGTGTGCCGGCAATTTTGGTGCCGTTGCCGACAGCTGCAGACAATCACCAGTATTATAATGCTTTGGCTTTTGCCGAAGCCGGTGCGGCCATTGTGACGGAACAGGCAGATTTTTCGTCGCAGAAGATTAGGGATATTTTGGACGATTTGTTGAGGCATCCGCAAAAGATGCAGCTGATGTCCGAAGCTGCCCAAAGAGCTGCCATTGTTGATGCAGCATCCAGATTGGCCGATGGTTTGGAAACTTTTATATCTGAGGAGAGAAACTGATGTTTGGGCTGGGAAAAAGTAAAAAAAGGCTGCTGGATTTGTTGCCGAAGGTTAAGGGAAAGTATTTTCCCGAAGAACCGTTGAGTAAATATACATGGTTTGGTGTCGGCGGGCCGGCGGAAGTTATGTATTGGCCGCTGGATAATGATGATTTGGGCTGGTTTATGAAAAATAAACCGTATAATTTGCCGATTTTTGTGATCGGCAGCGGATCAAATTTGTTGGTGAGGGACGGAGGCATACCCGGAGTCGTTATAAAACTTAATGGCAAGTTTTATAAAAAATGGTCTCTCGGAAAAGGCAGTATAACCTGCGGCGCCGGAATGAAAAACAGCGAGCTGAAGAAAATTATGACGGATAATGGTATCGGCGGGCTAGAATTTTTGGTATCTATTCCCGGAAGCCTCGGCGGCGCGGTTAAAACGAATGCCGGATGTTTTGGCAAAGAACTTAAAGATGTATTAATCAGTGCGACGGTTGTTGACGGTAACGGCGAAGAGCTGGAGGTTTTGGCCGATGATTTTAATTTTGGGTATCGTTGCAGCTTTTTTCCCGAAGAATGGATTATAACGGCGCTGACGCTCAAAACCGAGCCGCAGCCGGCCGAAAAAACATTGCAAATTATTGAGGAGCACAAAGCTTATAGGCTTAAAAGCCAGCCGCATAATGTTAAAACAGCCGGTTCAACTTTTAAGAATCCTGAGGGTTTGAGAGCTTGGGAGCTAATCAAAAAAACGGACAGCAATTTGTTTAAGGTTAATGGAGCCGAAGTTTCGCCAGTTCATTGTAATTTCTTGGTTAATACAGGAAAGGCTACGGCTCAGGATCTTGAAGAGTTGGGCAATAAAATCGTTGAAAACGTTAAGAAAGAGACATCTATTACGTTGGAATGGGAAATCAAGAGAGTCGGCGTTAATAAATAATGGCAGAACAGACTGGTAAAATAACAGATGATAAAATTCTGCGTCCGGTCAGAGATTGGCCGGACAGGCTTAAGGCATCGCTGTTTGTTTTGGGAATGATCGCTTTGGCAGCTTTCTTGATTGTGATTCTTAAAAATGATTTGGTTAATAAAAAAATTGTTGAAGCCCAGAATGCTGTTTTGGATTATATAGGAGCGCACGGATTTGTGCTTGAGGATATTATTGTTACGGGGCGCCAGAGAACAAGTCTTGAAGATGTTGAAAAAATTCTTGATTTGAAGCGTGGAGATAATATTTTGAAGGTCGATGTCCGTCGTTTGAAGCAAGATTTGGAGGCGCTGCCATGGATTAGGGATGTGCGAATCCGCCGAAGCTTTTTGCCTAATATTTTGTTGATTGAAATTGAAGAAAAGGAGGTTCTGGCAATATGGCAGCTGAATGAGCGGTTTTATCCGCTTGATATGGATGGCTATGTGATTGAAGCAGATTATCGTCCGGATAAACCGATTTTGCTTATTGTCGGCGCTGGTGCGGCAGAAAATATTTTGCCTTTTTTGCATATGGTTAAAAAAATTAGTCCTGAGTTTTTGCCACGGATTAAGGTGGCTAATTATATTTCAAAACGTCGCTGGAATATTATTTTGGACGATATTCGCAATGGTGTGACGATTAAACTGCCGGAAGAAAATACCGAAGAAGCATGGAAAAAACTGATTAAATTGGACGAGGCTCAGGGAATTCTTAAACGTAAATTAACTATCATTGATTTAAGATTGGAAGATAAAGTAACAGTTAAACTGCGTAAAAGCAGGCTCAGAGCCAAAAAAACGGAACATAAAATATAAGTTTCAAGGAGTTTTTGTTTTGCCGCATTCTTTTGGAAAAGCATCGACCGTTGCCGCTTTGGATATAGGTTCGTCCAAAGTATGTTGTATTATTGCCAAAATTTCCAAAGATAAAAGAATTAATGTTGTCGGTTATGGTTATAATGTTTCGCGCGGAATAAAAAACGGCATGGTTACGGATATTGATCAGGCCACGATCGCTGTCGGCAATGCGGTTCAGGATGCCGAACAGATGGCTAATGAGCCAATAGATCGGGTGATTGTCAGTATCGGCGGTGAGAAAGTTCGCAGTTTTTTGAAGACGGCGTCAATTACATTAAATAAGAACAGGCCGATTAATGATTCGGATTTGGAAAAAGTCTATTTGAAGGGGACTGCCAAAGTTAATGTTGGTGAGTATAATTTGATTCACTGTATTCATAACAGTTATCGTCTTGATAACGGAGAGTTTTTGAAAGATCCGCGAAATTTGTTTGCTGAGGAGTTGTCCATTAATATTTTGCTGGGTTTGGTTCCGGAATATGTGTGCAAAAACATTAATACGGTGATTGAAAATGCCCATTTGGGTATCAGCGGAAAAGTTTTTGACTCTTATGCTTCTGGTTTATCGTGTTTGGTTGATGACGAGAAGGAGATGGGAGCAACGGTTATAGATATGGGTGGCGGCACGACTTCAATAACCAGTTTTAGGAACGGTTATCCGATTTATTTTGCTGCAATTCCGGTTGGCGGTAATAATGTGACGAATGATATTGCTTATGGTTTGACGACCTCTTTTTCGCATGCAGAAAGATTGAAAACTTTGCACGGATGCGCTTTTTTGACGGCACAGGACAGCATTGATACCATTAATGTGTATCCGGTCGGTGAGGAGGATGACAGCTGCATAAAACAAATTCCTCGTTCGGAGCTTATCGGCATTATTATGCCGAGGATTGAAGAAACTTTTGAGATGGTTAATCGCAAGCTGCAGGAAGCCGGTCTGGCACATGATTCATCGCATCGTGTGGTTTTGACCGGCGGCGCATCGCAGCTTTCGGGGGTGGCTGATGTTGCGGCAATGGTTTTAGATAAACAGGTGCGGTTGGGGCGGCCGAAAAATATTTTAAATTTGCCGGATAATTTGTATACACCGGCTTTTGCGACATGTGTCGGTATGCTGCTTTTTGGTGTTAATTTCAGTGAGAGGCGTCCCAAAAAAATTATTAGCAAGCCTATTTCTTCCGGCAGTAGCTGGACGGATAATATTGGTATGTGGCTTAAGACGCTTTGGGGATAGTTTTTTATCTTTTTTGTTTTTCTTAGTAACCAAAACTTAAGGTATTTTGTTTATACTTACTTCCAAAAGCGCTATCTTTTTTAGGATTTTTAAGGAGTAAGAAATACAATGAGCATTAAATTGGCGGTACCTGAGAAAAATATGGTTCAACTTAAACCCAGAATCTCGGTTATTGGTGTTGGCGGCGGTGGTGGAAATGCCGTTAACAATATGATTGCCAAAAAGTTGGAAGGCGTTGATTTTATTGTGGCCAATACGGATGCTCAGGCGTTGGAAAATTCTAAAACGCAGCGGCGAATTCAGCTGGGGTTGCAGACCACCAAAGGGCTTGGCGCCGGTGCGCGACCAGAGATAGGCAAGCAGGCGGCAGAAGAAGCGCTGGATGACATTAAGCGCGAATTGGAAGGCGCCAATATGGTATTTATTACGGCAGGTATGGGCGGTGGTACGGGGTCCGGCGCAGCACCGGTGGTGGCAAAAGTTGCCAAAGAACAAGGGATCTTGACGGTCGGTGTGGTTACTAAACCGTTTCAGTTTGAAGGTAAAAAACGTTCGGAAACGGCAGAAAAAGCTTTGGAAAATTTTACCAGAGAAGTGGACAGTATTATTGTCATACCCAATCAAAATTTATTTAGAATCGCAGATAAGAGCACAACATTAGCCGACGCTTTTGTGATGGCGGATAATGTGCTGTATGACGGGGTACGTTCAATTACCGATTTGATGATTATGCCGGGGTTGATCAATTTGGATTTTGCTGATGTCAAAGCTATTATGGAAGATAAAGGCAAGGCCATTATGGGAACCGGTGAGGCCGAGGGAGAAGATCGCGCTATTAAGGCGGCTGAACAAGCTTTGGCTAATCCTCTTTTGGATGACTGTTCAATGAAAGGTGCCAAGGGTGTTTTGATCAATATTACCGCCAGTCAGGATATTACTCTTATGGAGGTAGATGATGCGGTTAACCGGATTAAGGAAGAAGTTGATGAGGATGCCAATATTATTTTCGGTTCCAGTTTTGATGCATCGTTGGATGGTAAGATAAGGGTATCTATCGTTGCAACGGGAATCGATGATAAGATGCCGTCGCGCAGTGAAATGATAAAAAGGTCTGAAGTTTTTAAAGAGCAACAAAATAGAGAAGAGCAGAAAACAACAGAAAATGTTCAGATGGCAGATATTGCACGGCAAATGAAGGAAGATGTCGTTTTGCCGGCGGATGAGGCAGAAGAGGTTGAAGAAATTGTTGAAACAGCGACGGTAACGGCAATGCCGCAAATGGAAATCAGGCCGCAGGAAGAGGAAAAATCTTTTGAAGATTTTGATAATTTGGCAAAATCTGAAATTTTGGATGATATGCCCAATTCGTCGGCGTTGTTTAAGGCTATTATTAATAAACCGGTGGAGGAAATGCCCGAAGAAAAATCTGATGTCGGTCAAAAACAGATGAATGAAGCCGTTGCGGCACAAGAAAATTACTTTGTTCCCAAAGCTGCTCTGAAAATGCCCGAGGAAGAACCGGAATTGTTTCCTAATCATAATCCGGCTCCGGCAACTCCAAAGCCGGCTGAAGAGGTTGAGGAATTAATTGTCAGCGATAATGAGCCACGGCGTCGCCGGTTTATTGAAATTATGACCGGACGTTCAATAGCCAAACGCAATCAGCAAAAACAAGCCGTCAGAGTGCAAGAACCGGTAGCGCCGAGTTTTGCCGACGGGATGGATGATAAGGTTAATTTAGAGATACCTTCCTTTTTGCGGCGGCGATAAATATTTTTATTCACGGAGACGGGCGGTGCAATTATTTGACCGTCCGTTTTTTTGAAGGATTTTCAGTTAAAATAAACTGAATTGACGGTCTGAATTAAGTGTCGTAATGGCTTCTTTAGCTATGCTTATGCTGACAGCGCGTTTGCGAGCTAAAGAAATATTATCAATTTCTTCAACTAATTTGCGTGCGTATGAAAAAGAACGTCTCATATTTTTGAGAAGGTAGGACAACAACTCCGGTGAAGGCGTTATTTGGCGATCAGCAAAAAGTTTTATTAGCAGCGCCATCAGCAGCTCGTCATCGGGAGCTTTGATTTCTAATGCAGGAACAATATTCATTCTTGAGCGTAAGTCTGGGAGACTAAAATTGAGACGAGCGGGAGCGACTTCAGAAGTAAACAGAATGTTGCCGCCCAGATCGCGATAATTGTTGTAGATATGAAACAAGGTTTCTTGATCATGCAGGTTTTGGATATCTTCAATGACGATCTGCGGGCTGAGCTCAAACAAGGAGTGGCGCATGTTGCAATTTAGCTGATCGGCTTTGATAAAAGGAATGCGGTAGGGGTGGTTGGTTTCGAGGGCTACTTTTTGAGCAAATACATTGGCAAGGTGCGTCTTGCCACAGCCTTCTGGGCCATAAATACAAACGGCAAAATAGGACCATACCGGCCACATATCAATTACGGAAACCGCTTCGAGGTTGCAATTGGCGACCATGAAGTCTTCACGGCCAAGGCTCGGTCGGTGCGGAAAATTGAGTGCAAGTTGCGTTATGTCGGTTGTTTTGTTCATCGTTTGGCTCTATTTAAAACATCAAAAACTTTGGCTGTCAAGTCTCCGAGGCTGTAAGGCTTGGTGATAAATTCAAATTCGTTGGTGTTGCTGACTTCTTGACGAGCAATGTCTTCTGAGTAGCCGGAGGCGAGAATAACGGCAATGTCGGGAAGTTTTTCTTTAACCTTGTTGGTTAACTGGGCACCGCTTAGTCCGGGCAGAACCATATCTGTCAAAAGCAGATCAAAATTAGTGTCTTGTTCCAATATTTCCAAAGCATTTTCGGCCGAAATGCTATCTACCACATCGTAGCCTTTTTTCTTGAGGGCGCGCACACCGAATGCTCGAACAGAGTCTTCATCTTCGACAAATAAGATACGTGCTGGGCGGCCATTTTTGGCGATTAAAGATCCGCGGTCGATGGTGTTGGATATATTTAGTCCCATGATGATTTTTTTGTTGATATTAGCTGGGGCCGATAAGGTTTCTTGCACTTTGAGAATCGTTTCTCCGGAGCTTCCGGTTATAACAGGATTTGGGACATTGATATTTTCTTCTTCGGGTCCGTTTTCAAATCGGGGAAGGTAAATTGAAAAAGTTGTGCCTTTGCCAACAATAGAATTTACTCTGATAAAACCTTCGGTTTGACGGACGATGCCGTAAACCATCGCTAATCCGAGTCCGGTTCCGGATCCGACAATATTTTCTTTGGTAGTGAAAAAAGGATCAAAAATACGGCTCAGGTTTTCCTGAGGAATGCCGCAACCTGTATCGCTGACGTCAATGACGACAAAATCTCCTGGGTTGATGGTGTCATCACCAAAAGCATATTTTTCCGGCAAATGATAAGTTCTGGTCGAGATGGTTAATGTTCCGCTGCCATTCATGGCATCTTTGGCGTTGACAGCCAAATTGATAATAACCTGTGAAAATTGGTTAGGGTCCACTTTGACATAGCCAAGATCGCTTTCGTGTTTGAAAACGAGTTTGATCTTTTCGCCTAAAATGCGTTTGAGCATTTGGCTTAAATCGGCAAAATTATCGGTTATATCAATCAGCTTTGGTAAGAGCGGTTGTTTGCGGGAGAAAGCCAAAAGTTGTCGAACCAGACTGGTCGCGCGATTGGCATTTTGTTTGATCTGAATCAAATCGGCAAACGAAGGATCGCCGACACCATGGCGTTGGAGCAAGAGATCAGTAAAGCCGATCATGGCCGTCAAAAGATTGTTGAAGTCATGCGCTACACCACCGGCTAATTGTCCGACAGCCTGCATCTTTTGTGCCTGAGCAAATTGAATTTCAAGATTTTTTTGTTTGGTAGCATCAATAACATAGACAATAAACTCGGCAGAATCTTTTTCACGCCGGTAAAGACTTTGAAGCGCGTTGATATAAAGGTTCAGCGTCAGGTTGGCCGCTTTTAATTCAAGAGAAGCAGAACCTTCAGAGGCGGCTTTGGAAATGGCCGTTTGTATTAAATCGGTATTTTTTGAAAATTGACCAAAAAACAGGTTCTGATTATTTTCGTCAAGATGAAAAAGTTTGGATGCTTTGGGGTTGGCGTTGGTTATTTTTCCTGTATGATCAATAAATAAGATACCGATGGGCGCGTTATTAAACAGCCAGTTGTTTTCATCTAAAGAACGGTTGATTTTTTGTTCGAGTTCATCAGGGGTCGGCAGTTGGTGGACGACGACGCCTCGCAGCAACACACGTTCTTTTTCGCGATAAGCCGTTTGAAAAACGTAGGCCGCGCTGTTTTGGCCATTGCGGCGGACAAAATGGATCAGCCCAAGCCAAAAATCTTTTTGCGGAGGCAAAGACGAATCTTCGGCCAAAAAATCATACAGTGAAAGACCGACAAACTGATGAGGCTGCAATCCAAGAAAATCGGCCAGATTGTTATTGACGTATTCAAAACGGCCGCTTGTGTTTATGGTGTAAAGTCCGACAGGAAGTTCGTCCAAAAAATCGTGCAATGACGCGCATTCTTCCTTAAAAACATAGTCCATGTTTTGTCGGGCGGTAATATTATGGAGCGTCCAGTAAAAATAAGTTTCTTTTTTGATGCGTTTGACGGAAAAAGCTCCGTTAAATATCTCTGGCTTTTTCAGATAAATCGGACGAAGAGAAACCTCAAAGTATTCGAGATCATTAAAGATGCGCCCGCTGTTTTGTTTTAATATCAGCGATAAAGTTACTTTATCTGAACCAAGATTTTTCCATGCCGTTTGCAGGCGGTAAAAAGCTGCACGATTGGCTGTTCCTTCTGCCAGATATTTGCGTAAAAAAGATAAAACGGAAGTATCTTTGAGCAACTCTTTGGCGGGATCATTTTGGATGATGCTGTCTCCGGAAGGATTTTCAATGCGACGCAGCTTAGAATCGTTGCGGATAATTTCATTGGCAAAGCCTCCGTAACTGATGGCTGCTTCACCGGCATTGAGTGTTGTGATTGCGGCCAGCAGGCAGTAGATGGTTATTATGGAAGTGGTTATTGTGCTGTAAAGATGATATTCTGGCCAAAGGAAAAAGCAGATAAGGCTTATGGTTAGAAAAACAAGAGCTGCCGCCAGCTTAAGCAGAGCATTTTGCAGGGCTTTGTCGGGTCTATTGTTGGTTTTTGAGCTGCATAACATAGTTGATTACCTCAGCAACGGCTTTAAAGTGTTCGGTCGGAATGGTTTGATCCAGTTCGGTTGAAGCAAATAATGCGCGTGCCAGTGGCGGATTTTCAACAATGGGAACATCGTTTTCTTCAGCGACGGACTTAATGCGCAGGGCAACCGTATCAACACCTTTAGCGGTGACTTTAGGTGCCGGCATGGTTGCCATATCGTATTCTAATGCTACAGCATAATGGGTCGGGTTGACAATAACAACATCGGCCTTGGGGACATTTTCCATCATGCGCTGGCGTGCTCTTTCCATACGGATTTGGCGAATTTTTGATTTAACCAGTGGATCACCTTCCATTTGCTTGTATTCGTCTTTGACTTCTTGTTTGGTCATACGCAGTTTTTTTAGGTGTGAATATTTTTGCCATGCATAGTCGCCGACGGCAATAATCAAAACCGCAATTGTTACGGTAAATAATAATAGAACCACAAGGTCGTGGATAAAATCCAAAATGCCTTGCAGGGACATGTCCGGCAGCAATTCGGATTTTGGAATATATGGCTGCAGTACTTTGTATGCCAGAATCGTAACTACGGTGATTTTTATAATGCCTTTTAAGCTTTCGACAATTTTTTGTTTGTTGATGAAATTGGGAATCGCGGCAAAAATATTTAGCTTATTCCAATTTGGTTCAATTTTTTTAGGCGCGTAGATGAATCCTGTTTGGCTCAGGGAGGCGATTATTCCCAAAATCATAAATACCGCGAAGGGAATCGCCATAATTTTGAAGAAGCCGACAACGGCCTGTTTGAATAAATTAATAAAAGTTTCCGGATCAATGTGTGTTGTTCCCGAGTGTTCAATAAAAGCAACGCCCAAAGAACCAAACCATTTGAACATAAAGGGCACAAAAAGCCAGATAATAAACAAGCTGCCGATAAGCATGATAAAACTTTTGGCGTCTTGAGATATGGCCACATCGCCTTCTTCTTTGGCTTTGGCTATTTTTCGTTCGGAAGGTTCTTCGGTCTTGGAGGCTTCGTCTTCATCTTCGGGAGCAGTCATAAATACATCTCCTAGCCGGCAAAGAAATAAAGCCCTTCGTCATAATAACGGAAAAAAATTAAAATTATGACGGGGACGGTTAAGAACAACATACCCAGCCCGAGGTAAATTTGCAAGGGAAGGGATAAAAAGAAAATATTAAGCTGCGGCATCAGACGGGAAACCAATCCCATGCCAGAGTAAAAAATAATCGTGAAGGCAATAAATGGTGAGCCGAGTTTGAAACCGAGAGTGAACGAATGTCCGACGGTTTCCGTTATGTGTGCAGCAAAATCGTTCCATAGCAACGGTTGACCAGCCGCAAACAAGTTATAGCTGTCAACAAGAGCGCTGATCATTAGGTGATGGATATTGGTTATGAAAATGAATGTAACCGCAATGATGCTCAGAAAGGTTTCAATCAGCATGGTTTGAGTTTGGAAAGCAGGGTCAAACATCTGGGCATTGGAAAAACCTATTGCCTGAGAAGCTATAGAGCCGGCAAAATTTAAGGCAAAAAACAGCGTTTGCATAACAAGCCCTAAGAAAAGTCCTATGCCTATTTCGCTCAAAATATACGACAACAGTTGGCTGAAGTTTTCTGGCTGATCAGGCAGCTGCGGTGCCAAAAGCGGAACCAGTATCAATGATAAAGCCAAAGCCAAAATCAGACGTATTTGAGTGGGAACATAAGATGCGGAAAAACCGGGCATTAACATAAAGACGCAGCCGGTTCTCAAAAATATCATCAGCCATGAATAGAGGCTTATGTTAAATAATTCAATCATTTTGGTTTATCCGCCGGCAATTCTGGCAAAAAGAGAATCCGATAAATTTTGCATTTGTCCGAACATAAATGGGAACAAGAAGATTAAGGACAGAAAGACGCATATAATTTTGGGGACAAAAGCCAGAGTCATCTCTTGTATTTGTGTTAAGGCCTGAAAAATACCGATGATTAAGCCGACAGCCAGTGCAATAAGGATTATCGGCGTGACAACTTTGAGCAAAATAAAAATGGATTCGCGGGTAATTTCAAAAATTTCGGCTTCGTTCATGGAATATTACTCCAGAGGATTTTGTTGTTCAAAATAACGAAAGTTCTCAATTCCGGTGAGAAAAACGCCATCGAATCCTTCGTGGACAACGTCTTTAAAATAACGGGAGATGATTTGCCGCCATTCAGGCGTCCAGAACTTGACAATGAAGCTATCCGGAGAAACAAAGGATTTGCGTGCCAGCCAAGAAGGGTTGCCAATCTGCCAGTCGTTTTGCCAAAAATAATCTTGTGGCGAAGTTTCGGCGATGTTTAGTTCTGCTATCAGCAATCGTTTGGAACCGTTGTGTTTAAAACGAAGCCTTTGGATATCTTCTGCCGAAAAACGTTCCTTGTTGGCAAAGAGAGGCTTTATGACTATGATATCGTAATTGGTTTTTAGAAGGTTTTCTACCAGTTGATTTTTGTCGGTATAGCGGCTGTCATCGGTTAAAATCAAAATATTTTGTGCATCAGAAACTTCATAAACGTTTTTTGACGAATCGTTTAAGTCATTATGGTTTTTGATGGTGCTGAAAGCATTGTCCAAATCTGTAAAGCCATAAGTTATTTTATGGTCAATCATGGCACTGACGAGAGCTTCGTCAACGGCATCTTTGGTGGGACATTGTTCAATGGTTATCAGTCCAAGATTGTGGTTTTGGGTTATAGTGCTTTCTTTATTTTTGCCGCAATAAAGATTGTTGATGGCAATGGCATCCAGCAATTGCAAATACTCATAAGCTGGTGTGTGACGCTCGGGCTCAAGTTCACGAAAATTTTTGTGAAATAGAAAGGAATCATCTTTGGCGTTCGGCTGCCGGCGTGCACGGTTATAGCCTTCTCGGTCATACTCCCACAAACTTTTTGTGAGCAAATCCTGACCTTCGTGCGCGATGATTTTGAAATCCTTTTTTTGTTCTTTTGCGTAACGAATCAGCATTAACAAGTTGTCGCGCATCAGCGCACGATAGTTGCGGATAGTGGTCGGGACTTCTTCAAGATTTAGGATACGTTCTTCCTTGGTGTAGGGATTATAGTGATGAAATCCATACAACCCTGCCTCAGCCTTTGTGAAGATAAAGACTGATAAAAAGGAAAGAGTGGCGGCAAGTGTCTTTTTAGGTAACGACATCGGCTTGGTGTTTTCCCGTCCTTTCAGGAATTTCGGCAATTTCAAGCGCAATTTTGGCCAGTGGTGAAACCATATCCAGCGGATTTTGCAAAATATCTTTGGCAGAAAAGCGCTCCAAATAAACGCGGATTGTGGCACCGGAAGATCCGGTTCCGGATAAACGATAAACGATACGCGATCCATCGGTAAAGTAGATAATTAAGCCGTTTTTGGTTGAGGAACCATCAACAGGGTCATTGTAAACAAAAGGTTTTGCTTCTTTGATTGTAAAGGTTCCGAAAATCTTATTTTTCAGTGCCGGCAGACGGTTTTCCAGATCAGTCATCAATTTGTCGGCAATGGTTGTGTCAACACCCTCAAAATCAAAACGGATATAATAGCTGCGACCGTATTTTTGCCAGTGTTCGGTAGTAATCTGTTCAACGGTTTTGCCAGTGGCGGCAAGGATGTTAAGCCAAAATAAAACCGCCCAAATACCGTCTTTTTCACGAATGTGCGATGAACCGGTGCCGAAGCTTTCTTCGCCGCAGAAAGTGATACGATGGGAATCCATCAAGTTGACAAAGTATTTCCAGCCGGTCGGTACTTCGTAATAGCCGATGCCGCGGGCCGCGGCTACTCTGGCGACCGCGGTTGAGGTAGCGGCCGATTTGGCAACGCCGTAAATGCCCTTGCTATAATAGGGAATAAGCTTGAAGTTATCGGTGATAATTGCCAAACTGTCATTCGGGGTTACAAAAAAGCCTTTGCCCAAGATCATGTTGCGGTCGCCGTCGCCATCATTAGCGGCGCCAAAATCGGTTGCGCGGTCGGAAAACATAAAATCAACAAGATCTTTGGCGTAGACCAGATTGGGGTCAGGGTGCAAGCCGCCAAAGTCCGGTTTGGGGACGGCATTAACGACGGAGCCCTTGGCTGCACCGAGCAAGTTTTCAAATATTTCAACAGCATATGGACCGGTAACGGCATTCATGGCGTCGAAACGCATGGTAAAACCGTTGTCAAACATTTTTTTGATGGCCGGAAAATCAAATATCTTTTGCATGAGCTCAACATAATCTTTAACCGGATCAATTATTTCGATCTCCATACCTTCGTATTCCTGTCGGCCAAGTCTTGACAGATCAACGTTTGCTCCGTCGCAGGTTTTGTATTCGGAGATTTTGAGTGTTTCCTGATAGATTTTATCACTGATGGTGCTTGGAATTTGGCCACCGGTTTCATTGGAATATTTAATGCCAAAGTCACCGTTAAGGCCACCGGGGTTGTGAGAAGCCGACAGAATAAATCCGCCGTTTAAATGATTTTTCAGGATAATATTGGAACCGGCAGGGGTTGAGATGAAACCGTTTTGACCAATAATCAATTTTTTAACACCGTTGGCCGCAGCCATTTTGATAATTTTTTGGATGGCTTTATCGTTGTAAAAACGACCATCGCCGCCCAATAGAAAAGTTTTGTTTTGCAGGTTGCCGATGACGTTGAAAATGCTTTGCATAAAATTTTCGATATAATTTTCCTGCATAACAATTTTCGATTTACGGCGCAAGCCGGCAGTTCCCATTTTTTGGTCATTGAAAGGGGCCGTGCGTATAGTGGTAATCATCCTATCTCCTTTATGCTGAAATAAAAATTTGCCGATATATCTTTAATCTATCATCGGCAAGCTTAAAAACAAGGATTATAACAAAGTTATCAGCATTTAAGGAAAAATAAATTCGGCTAAATTATTTAATTCCATTTTGGCCGCAAGGTGGGATATCGTCATGCGGCGTCTAAGCTCTTCGCGGGCTAGGTCAAGCACCGTCAAACCGTCCAAAAAAAGTTCTTTGTAAATAACGCGGTCTTTAAGTCCAGGGGTGAAACGAAAACCGTAAAGTTTAGCTAAGTTTTCGAGTTTTGCAAAAACGATATTTTTATTGTTGGAACGAATCGGTGAGATCTTATTGCCGCAGACAACCCAATTTAAGTACGGAAGACCTTTGGCAGCCAATTTCTTTTTTGTGTCCCAGACGAATTCGGCGTAGTGTCCGGCATGGGTAATTTCTCCGGTATCCGTATCAAAATCAGCAATAGCGGCTAAATCAACCAGACTGTCGCCGATTGGCGTGATTAGGGTATGGGGGTATTGATGCGCCAGCTCAAAGAGGTAGTTTTTGCTGCCAGGAGTGTCGATAATAACGGCATCAAATTTTGTGCTGAGTTCCTTGATCAGTTTTTCGACTTCCTGACGGTTGCTTTCGTCCGGTAACGGCTCAAAAACATAGTGAACCGGTGTCGGCAGGTTGATGGTATTTTTGTTGCAAAATTTTCGGCGGTTGGCAATATATTTTGACAGAGAGCCTTGTCTGCCATCCAGATCAATAACAGCAATTTTAAAATTTTCCAGCATTAATTTGACGGCCAAGTGCAAGGCTAAGGTTGATTTTCCGGTGCCTCCTTTTTCGTTGCCGATGACAATAATGTGGGCCTTTGAATTGGAAATATCGCTCATCTTTCTGCCAGTGCCAGTTGTTGTTTATCAGATTGTGTCTCTACGACGATACAGGATTTGTTTGCTCTTTTCAAACTATAACAAGTTTTATCCGCTTCATTTTTGGATAATCCGACCAGCTGAGAGCGGTAGATGACGGCAGCTCCTTTGGTCGCGGGTTCAATGTTGACTTCTGTTTTTTGCGCATAGGGCAGATGGATGTGGCTCTGAACATCCAGAGCATAATTGCGAGCTTTGATGTAATTTGAAAAAGCGCCGATTTGGATTGCCCATGTTTCGTTGCTGTTGTTTTGGTCTAGTTCGGGAATCTCAAGTTTGGCTGTCGTTGAGTGTTTTTGTGTGTTGCCGCCGATTTTTTTTAATCCCGAATTCATCAACTGGGCAATTTTGCGGTCGCGTCCTTTGGCACTGTCGTGTCCCATGGTTACGGCAATGACTCGCCTGCCGTCGCGTTCGGCGGAAGTGACAATGTTGAAGCCTGCGGCCGAAGTGTAGCCGGTCTTCATGCCGTCGGCACCTTTGAATTTTTTTAACAGGTGGTTATGGGTGTAGTATGTCGTACCGTTATAAGTAAATTTGGAAGTTGAAAACAGGTCGTAGTATTCTGGAAAATGGTGATATATAGCGCTGCCTAAAATAGCCATATCGCGAGCCGTTGTTTTTTGTTCGCGATTCGGCAAGCCCGAGGCATTTTTAAAAACGGTATTGTGCATGCCGAGCTCTTTGGCTGTTTTGGTCATTAGCTCAGCAAATTTTGCTTCGCTTCCGGCGATATTTTCAGCCAAGACGGAAGCACAGTCATTGGCGGATTTGATTATCAGAGCCAAGACGGCATCTTTGACGGCGATAGTTTTTCCGGGGGTGAGACCCAAGCGCGAAGGTTCCCGATTGGCTGCTCTGCGAGAAATTTTTAGTTCGTCATCAGGTTTTAGGCTTCCTTTTTCCAAAGCGTTGAAGGTGATGTAAAGGGTCATTAACTTTGTTAAAGAAGCCGGATAGCGGCGTTCGTCAGCATTTGAAGAGGCAATAACTTCGCCCGAAAGCGCGTCAATAAC
This sequence comes from uncultured Alphaproteobacteria bacterium, assembly GCA_944393715.1. Classification (GTDB taxonomy): domain Bacteria; phylum Pseudomonadota; class Alphaproteobacteria; order RF32; family CAG-239; genus CAZU01. The sequence goes on along the minus strand of CALYBB010000017.1, from coordinate 2,705 downwards.
GATGGAGGAAGTGGTTCGCCGGCGGGCGGCCTCAGCCGGCAAAGAAAAGCAAAGTGCTGTCAGCGTGAGAGCACAAATCAAAAATCTTTGATGAAGAAAATTATGCAACATGTTTATTGTCCAAAATATTAGGCAGTTTCTTGTGGTGGAGGATAAACTAAAAAAGAAAATAAATTATTAATATCAAAGTTTTTTATAAATTTGCTTGACTTTGAAATAGATTATCGCTAAAAGGGCTCCAGAAACAGATGGCGGATTTAGCTCAGTTGGTTAGAGCGCTGGTTTGTGGTACCAGATGTCGTGAGTTCGAGTCTCATAATCCGCCCCATATAGCAAAGACAGATTTTATCAGTTGAAAAAGGAGAAACGCGAAAAATTGTGTTTCTCCGTTTTTTTGTCCGGAAAATGTAAAAAATAAAAAGAAAAGTGCTTAAGTAAAAATAGGGTTGTCTTTATTTTTTTTATGGAGTATTTTAGGAACGTGATTGAATATTTTGTTTAACTATTAAATTTATTTTTATGAAGCTTGATTTGAATCTTTTTAGAAGGCTGATGCGGGAAGGCAAGCTTTTTTTGTGCAGAGAAATCAGATGTAAATATAATATTGCATATTATGAGTGTGATAAGAAGGGCGATCTTCGCTTGGTTTCATTGATGAATTTGTTACAAAACACCGCACAACGGCATGTTGCGAAGCAGGGCTGGGGTATTGCGGCAATGGCAGAACATTCTTGTATCTGGCTGGCATCTAAGTATGCGATAAAAATTAACAGGTATCCTCGAGCTAATGAGAACATTAGGATTTTGTCTTGGGTGTCAAAGGCAGAAAAGCTGTCTGCAATCAGAGAATTCGTGGTCGAAGATGCGAAAGGAAGCAGATTGATTGAAGTCGTCAGCAAATGGGCGTTGTTTAACAATGTTGAAAAAAAATTTGCTGATATTCCTGAGGAAGTGCCCGTGACGAAGAGGACTTTGTTTGTGACTTCGTTTGCTCAGAGCAAGTGCAAAAGAGAAGATTATGGTCGAAAATTTTCAGTTTGCTATGATAATATTGATTGTAATCAGCATGTTAATAACTCGATTTATTTGTTTTGGGCCAGCGAAAGCGTGGATAAGGTCTTTAGGAAATGCCATTCGCCGAAGAAAATTATGATTTCTTTTCGCAAAGAGGTGGTTTATGGGGATGAAATCAGCGTGAAAACGCAGATTGACGGCTCAAGTACCATCCATCAGATATCATCTGCGGATGGAAGAGAAAATGCTCGCGTAACTATTGAATGGGTCAGCAATGACGCCCTTACACAGGTGTAAGGGCGTCAGCCTTTTTAAATGGGTATCTTTTTTAATGTATCCAATAGGGCGATATCTGCATCGGCGAATTGATATTTGTCAAAATCCGAGGTTGTAACCCAAGCCGTTTCGACGTGTTCGGTATCAACGATTTGGGCTTTAGGGTTGCACATTTCGGTCTTGAAAAGATTTATTTCTACTTCGGCAAAATCGTAGGTATGGGTAGTTTTGGTGATAAAATCGCCGATTTTGGTATCAATATGCAATTCTTCGCGAAGTTCGCGCCGGAGAGCCTCAGGAAGTGTTTCATTTGCTTCTGGTTTTCCTCCGGGAAATTCCCAAACTAGTGGCGGCAATTTGTCGGCAGGGCGTTTGGCTATGAATAATTTATGATCTTTTATTAAGGCTGCCGCGGCGACCGTTATTTTTTTCATGATGATACTTCTCCTTATGAATTTTTATATAATTATTATACTTTTGCTTGAAGAGTCAAATAATTATCGATAAATTATGTGTAAGGTTAATATTATTTCGGGGGGATAAATGAGAAGAGGACTATATTTTTTGCTATTGATAGGGATTTGCGGTTTTGTGTCGAGTGTGTCGGCAAAAGTTACGGCGCCTGGGGAAGCGGGGTCTGTTTATTCAAATGCCGAAGAACCCGAAAATCCGCTGGATATTGAGAGTGAACGTCGTGCTGCGGAAAGAGCCGCCAGAGAGGCTGAACAAGCTGCAAAGGAGGCAGAAGCCAAGGCTTTGGAAGCTCAAGATCAGGAAGAAGAAAAATGGTTGAGCAATAAGGAAAAACGATTGATGCAGCGCCGGTCTGAGATAGAGAAGGAAAGAGCCGAGGAAATCAGCCGTTTTAAGAAAAAAGCCATTGAAAATACCAGAAGGCGGGAAAAAAAATATGAAGAAATTATGAAACGCAAGCAGGAGAAAGCTTCGCGTTTTCAGAAAAAAGCCATGGAGGAAGCTCAAAAGGAAAAAGAGGAAGCTTTGAAAAAAGCTCAAGAAGATCCTAAGTCGCGTTTTACCGAAAAGGCTAGGCAGAGAGCGGAGGAGCGAGCTAAAAAAAGAGAAGAAAAAGAGAAGCGTCTGAGAAGGAATCGGAAAAATCAGTAGACTGCATGGCGGTGAGAATCCGAATCACCGATCGTGGTTTTCAGCCGATATAGACAGCCAATAAAAAACCACCCGAGAGGGTGGTTTTTTATTGGCTGCGCTACATGGATTCGAACCACGATTAACGGAGTCAGAGTCCGCTGTCCTACAATTAGACGATAGCGCAATGATAAAACCTGAGGCTTGTATATAACAATTTATTTTAAAATGCAATAAAAAAAAAAAAAAAAGTTTTTTAATTAAAAATGAACTTTTACCGTTTTATTATCGTTTTAAGGGGTGTGAAAGGA
>CALYBB010000016.1 GCA_944393715.1 uncultured Alphaproteobacteria bacterium | reverse complement strand
ATTATGGTAAACGGCGGTAAGAGAGTTTTGCCTTATTTAATTGAGCGTATTCAAGACCGCAAAGGCCGGACGGTCTATCGTCATGACAGCCGCGAATGTCCGGATTGTTCTGTCTCTCAGTGGGAAGATCAGAATCCGCCGCAACTTTTGGATAACCGCTAACAAATCATCGATCCGCTAAGCGCCTATCAAATCGTCAGCATCCTTGAAGGCGCCGTGCAATACGGAACCGGTGGCCGGTTGCGTTCCATAGGCAAACATCTGGCCGGAAAGACCGGAACCAGTAATGACACCAAAGATGCATGGTTTGTTGGTTTTTCGCCGGATTTGGTCGTAGCAGTCTATGTCGGATTTGACGAACCGCGCACGCTCGGCCGCTATGAAACCGGCGCCGCCGCGGCATTGCCGATATTTTATGACTTTATGAAAGAGGCTCTGGATGGCTATCCAGATGTTCCATTCCGCATTCCAAGCGGCATAAAGCTCGTCCGCGTCAATCACGAAACCGGCAAGCCAGCAACGCCAAATGATACCAGTGTCATTTGGGAAGCCCTAAAACCCGAGGCAGTTCAGCGTCCGGTAGAACAAAAAGTTATTGGCGGGGATACACCGGATGAGTCAACAGAAACCGCCGGTATTCCGGAAATAAGCTATGAAAACAGCAGCGAGGACGAAATTCAGTTTGGAACAGAATATTAAGGAGACAGCATCATGAGGGCGGATGTTTATGAACTAACTCAAAAAATAGAGCAATCTTTGGCATTGCTGAGGAGGTCTCTTTGACTACGACAATGCTGTTCTTCGCTTGTCCGAACTTGAAAGTCTAACGGCGGATGCCGGTCTTTGGGACAATCCCCAAAAAGCTCAAAAATTAATGAGCGAAAAAAACATTTTAGAGACTTCTCTAGAAAATTTTCGGCAACTGAGTCAGGAATGCAATGATTTTAAAGAATTGGCAGAACTCAGTGAAGCCGAAGACGACCAAAAAGGTTTAGACGAGATTGCTTTGCAGCTTGGCACGCTTCAAAGTAGGGTCAGAAAAGCCGAACTTGAGGCACTGCTTTCCGGCGAGGCAGATGCCAACGATGCTTTTTTGGAGGTTCATTCCGGATCCGGCGGCACCGAGGCGCAAGATTGGGCAGAAATGCTCCTCAGGATGTATTCGCGCTGGGCCGATGCGCGCGGCTACAAGGTTGAATATATCGAAGAAACAGAAGGCGAGGTGGCCGGTATTAAATCCGCAACACTCAAAATATCCGGCCGCAATGCTTACGGCTGGCTAAAATCAGAAACCGGCGTGCACCGGCTGGTGCGTATATCTCCTTTTGACAGCAATGCCCGCCGCCACACAAGCTTTGCTTCGGTAGGGGTTTATCCGGATATTGACGATAATATAGATATTCAGATCAACGAAGCAGATTGTCGGGTTGATACTTATCGCGCGTCCGGTGCCGGCGGCCAGCATATCAACAAGACCGATTCGGCGGTTCGCATCACCCATATTCCGACCGGCATTGTTGTCCAGTGCCAAAACCAGCGCTCACAATTTCAAAACCGCGAGGCAGCTTGGAAAATGCTGCGGGCGCGGTTATATGAAATGGAAATAAAAAAACGCGAGGCCAAAGCCGTCGAGCAACGCGACAATCAGGGCGACAACGGCTGGGGCTACCAAATACGTTCCTATGTCTTGCAACCCTACAAAATGGTCAAGGATTTGCGGACGGGAGTAGAAACCTCGGACACCAGAGCGGTGCTTGACGGAGATATAGATTTGTTTTTGTCGGCAGCTTTAGCCGACAAATTAGGAGAAGCACATGCCTAAAAAGTTTTTGAAAATAATTTTGCCGATTGTCGTTGCGGGCTACGTGCTTTTTTGTTTGAGCGTTTATGTTTGTCCACAGTGGTTTTTCTATCATCCGACATCATCACGCGCTGATTTGTCAAAAGCTTTTTCCGCCGATTTTCCTGCAAAAGAGGTCGAATATACCTCAGCAGACGGCACAAAACTGTACGGCTGGTTTGTCAAGCCGGCAGCAGGGCAAAAGATTGTCGTCTTTTTTCACGGTAATGCCTACAATATAGAGTCTTTTTATCATAAACTTATTCCGTTTGTCCGCTCCGGCTATGGCGTTTTCATCGGCGAATACCGAGGCTTTGGTGGAATCAACGGCAAACTTGGACAAGACAATCTGGCGGCGGATGCTGTAGCGGCGGTTGACTATTTGTCCGCTCTGGGGTGGCAAAATACGGATTTAATCCTTTATGGAATGTCGCTGGGCAGCTACATGGCGGTCAACACGGCGTTTGAGCGAGGACGCGTCGAACCGTTTGGCGCGCTGATTCTGGAGGTTCCGTTTGACAGCGTTCTGAATGTTGTCAAACAGCGCTTTTGGCCGGTATTTCCATTTGAGCTTTTGGTTCGCGATCATTATGATAATATGCCAAAACTGGCGCAACTGCGGCTTCCTGTCTTGATAATGGGGGCAGAAAACGACGACGTTGTTCCCGTTGAGCGCGCCAAAACTTTATTTGAGGCTGCGACCGAGCCTAAGCGGATAATTATTTATTCCGGAGCCGGCCATTCAAATTTATATGACAGCCGCAATTATCAAGATATTTTAGACTGGTTAAAAGACAATGAAAAAACTGAGTAATCGCAGCTATACTTTGCGCAAGATCGCTGATTTTACCGGTGTTGTCCTACTGGTTGGGTTACTGTTGTTCATCTGGCAGCTTTATCGCGGATCAATCGGCCTCCCGTTTTTAAAGCCTTATATTGTCAGGGCGCTCAATCATGAAGATACCGCTTATCAAGTAACGCTCGACAGCGTCAATCTTGAACTGGTACGCTCGGTTCAGCCGCTGCGGGTTATTGCCAATAATGTTGTTTACAAAAAGGAGGGCAGCATAGCGGTTCATGCACCGCGAGTAGCACTGTCATTCAGTGTCAAAGCGCTTTTACACGGCATTATTGCGCCGAGTGTTATTGAAATTGATGAGCCGGAGATTTTTATCTTCAGCCATTACGGGGTCAAAAAGAATGAGGATTCGTCGGAGGTCGGCCGGCGCAAACTGGAATATTATTTTGATCGTGCGGCAGATTTTTGGGAGCATTTTAACTCCGAAGACAATACCTATCCCGAAAGCTATATCAACACGATCAGCATAACCCACGCTCATGTTGAGCTTCTGGAAGTCGATTTAGGCAAAAAATGGCAGTTCAGCGACGTAAACTACCTGTTTGACAGGGGCTTTGGCAGTCTCAAAACCGAGATTGGCGCGCTCATGCCGTTTGAGGGGCGTACATCATCATTGGGGCTATCGGCGGTTTATGACTATTCAGATGCTGCGGTAGAGCTCAAATTTTCGTTTTCTGACTTAATACCGGCCAATTTGTTAGGGCTTTTGACTCCGGCCAAGGCCTCAAAAGATTTTTATAACATCATGATTCCGCTGCATGGCAATATCAGCACGGTTTTAAATTTACGCGATATTGCAATGTACAAAGATGATATTTTGCAAAATAGCGAAAAGGTTGTTGACAAAATAAGCTTTGAGCTCAACGGTGAAAAAGGGCAAGTAAAGTTTTCTGAAGATCCCGATTATGACTACAATATTTCCGGACTAATTTTAAAAGGCGAACTAAGCGGCAATATGGAAGAAATCAAAATCGACGATGCGCGGCTGAATTTGGGCAGTCAAAAAGCAGCTCTCGGGCTGGATATCAAAGGGCTTAAAGACTATCTGCATCAAGGGTCGCTTGAGAATTTGCAAATTCGGCTGTCGGCAAAAATAGACCGGCTTGCGACCAACGATCTGACAAAATATTGGCCCAAATATTTTGGCGAAGATGCTTGGGCTTGGTGTCACGAAAGCCTTTCTGACGGCGAAATTACAAACGGCCGTTTTACGTTTGACTTTGGTTATGACACCAAAACAAAAGGCGTTGTTTTCAAGGATCTTTCAGGCTCGGCAGATATTTCTGGCGGCACGATTTGGTACCTGAGTGAAATGCCCAAAGTAACTCATATTGACGGCCACGCTTCCTTCAGCGAGCACAATATTCGCATAGATCTCAATAAGGGCAGATCAGACGATGTCGTTCTCAACCACGGCTATGTAGACCTCTATGATCTGAACAAGTACAATAATTTTTTGAAAATGGAACTGACGGCGGCCGGTTCCATCAGTGATATTTTGCGGCTGATAGACCACAAACCGTTAGAATATCCGAGCCAGATGGGGCTTAATCCGGATTCGATCAAAGGTAGCGCCGTTGCACAGCTCAAATTGGACTTTGAGCTGCGCAACGATATTGCACCGGAGGACGTCAAAGTAAATGTTGATGCGGTTTTGCACGACGTAGAAATTTCAGATATCATCAAAGACCGCCGGATTGATGCCAAAAATTTGCATCTGGTTTTGGACAATCAGCAAATGAACTTAAATGGCGTCGCCAGTGTCGACGGTATGCCCTTGAGTTTGATATGGGATGAAAATTTTGAAGCCAAAGAATATCAGCGGCGTTATCAAATAAGCTTCAATTTTGACCAAAACTTCAGGGATAAGCTTGGGCTTGAGATATCAGCGCTGGAAGCGCCTTATATCAAAGGGGCGATTCCCTCAAAAGCCATCATAACGGTTTATCCTGACAACAAAACGGTTGTTGATGTCCACGGCAATTTGCGCAACACGGTGATAGATTACGGTTTCTTGGGTTTCAAAAAAAACGCCGGCATTGATGGCGAAATTACGGCTCAAATCAATGTAGAAGGGGACAAGATCAGCTCAATACCGTCTTTTGCGTTGTCCAAACCGGAATTTAAGGTCGGGGGCAGCATCGGTTTGGATACTTCAGGCCGTGTATCAAAAGTTGACATAAACCATATCAAAGGCCCAAAAACCAACGCTCAAGCACAAATCAGCCTTAGCTACGACCCTCAAAAAAATGTCAAGATCATTGTCTCTGGCTCATCCTACGATTTGTCAGCCTTTTTCAGCGAAGATCAGACCGAAGGAGCCGCATCTCCGGAAGCAGGCAAAAAATCGCCTCAAGACCAAGAAGATGATGACGATATATGGGCATCGACACCAAATACGGAGATCAATATTGCGGTCGACCAGCTATGGACAAATGCCGATGTTGCCGTCAGCAACTTTGCCGGCACGGCAAAAATCAAAAACAAGGTCGGCATTCAGGATATGCATATCGTAGGCAATTTCAAGTCCAACCGCCGCAAATCAAAAATTATTCCGCACCTCAAGCTTGATTACAACGAGCGTCCAAACGGCGAATATCTGCTGAATATCGACAGTAACGACGCCGGTTCGGCCTTAAAATTTTTACACCTATATGACTATGTTAACGGCGGCCGGCTTAATATCAGCGCGCGACGCGGCGCAGACAAAGTGTTTGTCGGCCACATCAAGGCAAGGGATTTTAATCTGGTCAAAACAAATATCTTTGCCAAGCTTTTGACTTTGGCATCTTTTACGGGAATTGTCGACATGCTCTCCGGCGACGGCATAGCCTTTACACACTTTGATGCGCCGTTTACCTATCATGATAAGGTTTTATCCTTGCGTTCGGCCAAAGCCTTTGGTAGTGTTATCGGTATTTCCGGCAGCGGCCGGTACGATGGGCGGCAGCAAACACTTGATTTCAAAGGTTTGGTTGCACCGGCCTACGGTCTCAACAGCTTTTTGGGCAAAATTCCTCTGGTCGGCACATTATTAAGCGGCAGCGATGGCACCATTTTTGCGGTTAATTATACCATAAGCGGCTCGGCGGATGATCCGCAAATCAGCATTAATCCTTTGTCGGCGCTGAGTCCGAATTCGGTCAAGGAGCTGTGGCAAAACAATTTTGGAGGCGTTGATGAATAGTCGGAACCTAAAACTTGGTTTGGACTATCATGGCGTTATTGATCAAAATCTCGGCTATTTTTCGGAGTTTTGCCGGCAGGCGGCGAGGCGCGGCTGCCGGATATATGTTGTTACCGGCGGCCCTGAAGTTAAGGTCAGAGAATGTTTGGCTGCGGCAAATATAGAATGTGAACTTATTTTTGCCATTACGGATTATTATCAGGCTTTGGGGCAGGCATCGCAGCGGCCGGATGGCAGTTTTAAGATTGCCGATGAGCTGTGGAATCAAGCCAAAGCAGCATTTTGCCGCCGCAGCCGCATCAGTCTCCATATTGACGACAGCGCGGCATACCGCCGCCATTTTTCAACACCCTTTTGTTTATACGATACCCAAAAATCTGCTGGCCTGATTCTTCCGAATTTCAAAATTGATTTTGGATCGTCGCCCAACAAAGCCCTAAACGAAATAGAAGATATTCTGGCTGTTATCGGTGGCACGAACACAAAAAAGATGCCCTCAAACAAGGTTTAAGGGCATCAAAAAGACCTTCCGCGCAGGGTATCAGAACCACCAGGCCAGACATCCGTTCCAGCAGGTGTTGATATCATATTGACCGCTGATGCTGCATCCCTGAGCCTTGCGGCAGATCAACACATCTGTGCTCACAGACGTATTTACCGTATATTTCTTAACATCATAGGTCTGACCATTCCCTGTACTGTAGTCCGTCGATGTATACGGACCTATATAGGCTTTCTCGTAGCCCGAAGGACAGCCCGTAACCTTGTAGCAAGTCGTACCTCCTGCGCTGGGCGTGCTGTAAACAAAACCGCCTGACGGAGCTGAACCGCCGCAAATATACTGACCGCTGCCCGAACCTTTTAAACCGGCATCGCAGCCTGTTATTCGGCGACAGCTCATGTCGCCAAGCTTGTCACTACCTACTTTGATACAATCAGCCGTTGTCTCAGTACAATTACTACCGCTACTACATTCGGTAGCACAAGTTATTATTTGCTTGTTCAACAGTGTATATTTTTTTGCCTCAAAACACTTATATTTTGGCAGAGTAAGATCAATATCTCCCCGCTCGCAATTCTTGCTAAAAGTTACACCCTTCACACATCTCTTTCCGGCAACCTCAACAACATCGTACGTAGCAATTTTATCCGTAACTTCAGGTGGTTGCGTGGCCGGATACTCCATGCCCGTTGAACATTTTATCTCGTCTTTCTTGTAGCATTTAAAATCCTTATTATTTAACGGATTTGGCAGGATAACACCATCCGGCTTTGTCGTAAGTAAAACATATCCCTCGGGACACTTACAGCCTTCATACTTACCATCACAAGCCGTACCATCAGGAACAAGGTTCGTGCAGGAATATATAAACGTTGATTTGCATCTACAGTTATTATAACATTTAAAATCCCCATTATTTGGCCAGTAGGAGTCACATTCTTTACCAGCCGGCGGCGTTCTATGCTCACCTTGCTTGCACCCAGGTGCAGTTTCTGCCGCGCTATTAACGCCACTTATATACGAATATTTGTCTGAGGATCCGTAGGTCTCTTTGTATTCCGTAATCGGCGTTACGGCGGCCAAAGCCGGCAGCGCCGCAAAAAGCGACAATACTGCCGCCATATAAACTGTTCTCTTCTTTAACATTTTACAAGCCCTCCCGCCTTTGAAACTATTGCAAAAAAAAGACTTTTTTCTCGCCATACTGCTTATATGTTAGCACGAAATAGTAAAAAAATCAATAATATTAATCCGTTCAAAAGATCTTGCCCTGTCTTTCGAGAAGATTTTTGGCAACAGTTTTTAAGAAAGAATGCCGGTCTGACGGATATTTAAAAACAGAAACTTTGCCGGCGGGCTTTGCCTCGGCCCTTGGCTTTGGCCGCCGCAAAAAAGCCCCAAACAGATGCTCTCTGTGGCCTTTTTATAAAAACTTGTCCCTGATCATTTAACCAAACTGCTCGGGCGCACAAAACGCGGCATGGCCGTTTCCTGCGCAGCATCGCCGGTTAACCGCCCCGTGTTGACGTTAAGGTCGGCATGAATTCCTCTGGCGATATAAGCGCCGCTGTTCGGATCCATCCGGTAATAATATTTTTCAATCGACGGTATATGCTCGTTTTTTCCGAGGTACAAATATCCCCCCTGAGGCTGCTTTTTGCTGATGCGCCGCAAAATCTCTTCCTGATATTCCGGCGCAAAATATCGCAACACGTTGCGGCAAAAAACCACCTCAAATTTTGATTTGATAATGGCTTCTTCCAGCATATTATAGCGGCGAAATTCAATCATCTTGCGAATATCCTCGCAAATAGTCCATTGCTCGTCGTGAAAGCTAAAATATTCCAAAATTGTTCGGGCATTAAGCCCTGTTTGGATCTCAAAATTGTTATAGCTGCCGCGCTGTGCTTTGCTTATGGCAAGCGATGACAAATCCGACCCGGAGATATTGACTTCCCAGTCTGCAAACATTTTGTCGGCACGCGCCACGGCTATAGCAATCGAATAAGCCTCTTGTCCGGTCGAGCAGCCCAGACTCCAAATATTAAGCCTTTTGGCCGCACGACATTTTTCTTTCAAAACCGGCAGCAGCACGTGCTGAAAACGGTAAAAGACATCAAAATCACGAAAAAAAGAGGTATCAGAAAAAGCCATCGCCTCAACCACTTGCGATATCAGGGAACGTTTGCCCGTTTTCAAATCCAAAATAAGGTCTTCAACCGAATCATAGCTCTTTTCGCGGATAAAATTTGATATCTTTTTGTCAATAATAAAATACTGCGATTCGTCAAACTCCCATCCGGCATTTTCTTTCAACAAATCAAGCAAAAATTCAAAATCGGCGCGCCGCATTACTGATGTACTCCCCGCAAAACTTTAATGATTTTTAATTTTGAGGCAATAATATCTTCGTCAAAAGGCCGCATAATAAAATCATCCGCACCGCCGTCAATCGCCTGACGAATAATGTCGGCATCCTTAAAATAAGAGCAAAACAAAAAGACCGGCTGTGCAATCTTTTTGTCCGCCCGAATTTTATACAAAACGTCAACCCCGTCAATCAAAGGCAGGTTCCAGTCGCTGATTATAATATCGGGCATAGCTTTTCCGCATTGCTCGAGCAAATCTTCGCCGTCTTCCGCTTCGGTTACCGTATAGCCGAAATTTTCCATTATTTTGCAAAGCAGCATTCGCATAACCTTAGAATCATCGGCAATCAGACAGTTTGGCATTTTAACTGTTCACTCCACAATCAGACGGATCAAACCGTCGGTTTCAAGTTGTAGCTTTCGTCCTTCTTCCAGCAGTGCACACAACGGTGCCATCGCCGCATCAGGATCCGTATAGCCATGGTCAACGGCCTGGCGGATTCTTTCCAGCTTGTCTGCGGCAATCTTTGACGCCGCAACCACCTCCGCAGCAATTTTGCCGTCTTTGTCAGAAACGCGGATTTCTCCGCCGCGGATCAAAACATCAGCCAAAATCATAATCAACCTCAGCGCCGGCTTGCGGTTTTGCGGCATATTTACCGCAAAATCAAGTCCGATAGGATAATCCTTGTTGCCGAGACTCGCCAGATAATCCCGCGCGGTTTGCGCCACAGTCTCCGCACTGTCCAAATTGGCGTTGTCCAGACCAAAGACCATTCTGAAAAATTTTAGGCGCGCAGCCAGTGTTTGCGAGCTGTGTTTCAAAATAGACTTAATATCATCCAAAAAGTCCAAATCGCCTTCTTCCAAAAGCTCAACCGCATTGGCCACCGCACCGATATTGCCGGCCATATCATGACTCAATCTGGTGCAGACAAGTTCCGTTGTTAAATTTTGTGTCATCTGGTTTTCCTGATCCAATAAGTTTTATTATAAAATCTAAAAAATTTAAAAATTATAAAAATCACTGTTAATAAAACGCTGGTCTTCACGAGACATTCGGGTATAATCAAGCTCCCTGAACATAGGGTCTTCCAGCAGCAGATAGCCGGTATCCGCCTTCAGATAGGGTTTGTCGCCACCAAGCCCCCAGATAACGGTCGATTTGTCATCCGGCTGACCATATTTCTGATTAATCCTTTTCCAGAAATCATAAACCTTAATATTGCGAATATAAATAGCCTTGGGCGAATTTCCTGTTATTGAGGCGATTCGCGAGCGATAAACAATTTTATAAACCTTGTTTTCCGTAAAGTTGCTGGTGAAATAAATCTCAATCTCTTCTTTTGAATCAAATTTGGCGTATTTGAGGTATTGCAGATATTCGTAACCGCCTTTTTTTGCCTTGTTGATGACGCAGGCTTCCAGACGTTCGTATCCGACAACACCTTCATTGCGGCAGGTCTCATCATAGCGCCATTTAATAAAGTTCGGAATTTGAAATTTAGCATTAATCTTACGAAAGCCGCGGTTTTGCAGCGTCCTTTCTGTTTGATCCAGACTCATGCGCAGCATAACGCCGGCAATATCAAAAACCGAAGCGTTTGAGCGTCCCTTGGTTTCTTCTCCGCGGGCTTTTTGAACCATTTTTTCAAGATCGCTGCTCTCTTCGTCATCCGTCGTGTCGTCGGATGAAAGCAAAGACAAAGGATTGGTCGTTGTCAGCTTTTCAACCCACGTTCCCTCCAGCGGGCTGTTTCCCTGTTGTTGTGCGTCTTCTTTCAGGGTTTCTGTTAGGCTTTTGGTGCTATCAAAAGCATCTTCTTCGGTGTCGGTATCGGTAACGCCGGGGATATAAATGCTTCCTTTGGAGGTTTTATCAGACTCCGGATCTCGGGACATGTTTGAGTCTTCCGTCGAAACGGCCGCCTTAGAAACGCTGCCGGTTTCGGGTGCAAGGGGCGTTTGCGTCTCCAAAGGCAGAGGAACAATATCCGGCAGATCATCAAAACTGAAATCATCCGAAACCTCAAAACTGTCAGGGTCTTCGCTGGCATGGGCCGGCAGGCGGAAACACAAAACCGCCGCCAAAATAAATACCGAAAAAAGAAACCTAAGCAAAGATGCCTCCCTAACTATTGCCGGCTTAAAGTATATTGTTTTTTATTTTTAAAGGCAATTATAATGCGCAACTTATAAACGAAGTTTTTGTTTACTTTTAAGCAAAAAACGGCTATAAAAGCGTCATTATGCACAATTAGAACGGATTTTTAACCTGATGGTTCAGGAAATACATGTTATCGGCGCCGGATTGTCTGGATCGGAAGCTGCGTGGCAGATTGCTGCCCGCGGGATAAAAGCCGTTATTCATGAAATGCGGCCGCGCAAAATGACGCCGGCGCACAAAACAGCCAAGGCAGCCGAGCTTGTATGTTCAAATTCTTTGCGCTCGGATGACTATACCGGCAGCGCCGTAGGGCTATTGCATCAGGAAATGCGGTTGGCCGGATCACTGATTTTGGAGGCGGCCGACGCATCAAAAGTTCCGGCCGGCGGTGCTTTGGCGGTTGATCGCGAGGGCTTTTCGGATTTTATTGAGAATAGGTTGCACACGCATCCGTTAATCGAATTTGTCAACGAAGAAGTTACCATGCTGCCGCCATCCGGACAACCGGTCATTATTGCTGCCGGTCCTCTGGCCTCGGATGCTCTCTCCTCAGTTATTCAAAAGCTTGTCGGAGCACAAAGTCTCAGCTTTTTTGATGCCATAGCGCCGGTAGTTTATAAAGACAGCATTGATTTTACAAAAGCATGGTACCAATCACGCTATGACAAAGGCAGCAAATTTGATTACATCAACTGCCCGCTGACAAAAGCGGAATACGACGTTTTTGTTGATGCGCTTTTATCCGCCGAAAAAACAACTTTTCATGAGTTTGAGGAACCCCGTTATTTTGATGGTTGTCTTCCGGTTGAAGTAATGGCCGAACGCGGCAGAAACACACTTGCTTTCGGCCCCATGAAACCTGTCGGGCTCATCAACCCGCATACACCGAACCAAAAGCCGTATGCCGTGGTGCAGCTGCGTCAGGACAACAAAGAAGATACGCTGCGCAACATGGTCGGTTTTCAAACCAAAATGAAACATGGTGAGCAGCAACGGGTCTTTCGCATGATACCGGGACTTGAAGAAGCTAAGTTTGCCAGACTCGGCGGTATTCACAAAAATACTTTTATCAAAAGTCCTGTTTTGCTGGATGATTTTTTGCGTCTGCGCACTCAGCCGCATATTTCTTTTGCCGGACAAATAACCGGCTGCGAAGGATATGTTGAAAGCGCCGCCGTCGGCTATTTGGCAGGTTATTTTAAGGCTTGTGAAGTTTCTGGAAAAATCCCCGTCCTGCCGCCGGCAGCCACGGCTTTTGGTGCGCTCTTGTCTCACCTGCGCGACGACACGGCGGTTGAAGATTATCAGCCGATGAATATTAATTTTGGACTGTTTCCGCCCTTGTCTGCCGAAATAATCAACGGCCGACCACGTTGGCTTAAAGGCGCCGCGCGCAAAGAAGCATATTGCCGTCGGGCTTTGTCGGATATCTCTTCTTGGATAGAGCATATAAAGGCCTGAGACAAAATGAAAAGCAAAACAGCTCGCGATGAACAATTTCCGGTTAATTTTCTTGTGCCGCGACATTTGCGGCCGCAGCTAAAGGCATATTATGTAGCAGCCAGATTAGCAGATAATATTGCAGATGATCCGCAACTGGCTCAAAACGAAAAACAAGACAGGTTGAGCAAAATTAAGCAGGCTTTTTGCAAGCCGTTGAGCGGCAATGATTTTCCGGAGATTCGTCGTTTGGGCAAAATTTTTATGACAGAAAATTTAGACGCATCATTGTTCGTAGATTTGTTAACCGCGTTTGAACGTGATGCCGCCGGACAGACTATTCGTGTATGGGAGGAATTGATTGGCTATTGTCGGTATTCGGCAGCACCGGTCGGGCGTTTTGTGCTGGCGCTGTACCACGAATCGATATCGGCTTTTTTGCCGGCGGAACAATTATGTATTATTTTGCAGCTAATCAACCATCTGGGCGACATAAAAGCAGATTTAAGCGGGTTGGGGCGGTGTTATCTTCCGGAAGACATGATGCAAAAGTACGGTGTCCGCTCAAGTGATTTGGGGCTGAGTCTTACAACACCGGCAGTTAAGGCGCTGTTGTCCGAAATAATAGCCAGAATAGAAGGAATGTTGCGTGATGCAGCGTGTTTATCCGGTCAGGTGCAAAACTTTCGCCTAAGATTAAATGTCGGCGTTATTCTTTCCTTAACCAATTCTATGTTAAAAAAATATAAAAAATCTGATCTGCTGCAGCGTCCGCCGCGGTTAAGCTGGGCAGATTGGTTTAAAGCATTTGTAATCGGTTTTTGTAGGGCTTTTCGCCGCAGAGCTTCAGGACAAGGACGTGTCTTATGAATAAACAGATAAAGAAAATAGTCAAAAAATCCGGTTCGTCTTTTTTTTGGGGAATGTACATCCTTCCTACCAAAGAACGCCGCGCCATATACACGCTATATGCTTTTTGCCGCCATATCGACGATATCGTTGACGGGCAAGAATCCCTGTCTCATAAAATGGAGCTTTTAGAGGCTTGGCGTCTGGAACTTGATAATATTTACGACAAAAAAGTTCCGGCATCAGATATCGGCCGCAATATTTACAAAAACTGTATGCGCTTCAATTTGCCAAAAAGAGAGCTCATCAGTCTGTTGGATAGCATATCAATGGATTTGCCGGATCCTTTGAGGGCTCCGTCGCTGGAAGAATTTGAACGCTATTGCCGTGGTGTGGCCTGTGCACCGGGCAGTATGTCTTTGCGGATTTTAGGATGTAAAGACGAAGATTTAATAAAAGCGCTGTCATTATCTCTCGGTATGGCAATGCAAATTACCAATATTTTGCGGGATGTCCGCGAAGATGCCCTTGCCGGCAGGCTTTATATTCCGGAGGAATTTTTGCAAAAAGCCGGAATCTTGTCAACGGATCCAATGACGGTTGTTGTTGATAAAAATTTGGCTGTGGCTCGTGAAGAATTGGCACAGATGGCAGATAAAAACTATGCGGAAGCTTTCAAACAGATAAAAAAGCTTGATAAAAAAATTGCTCGCAGTATCAGGGCGATAGCCTACATCTATAAAAAATATTTTGACATTATGCAAAATCGCGGCTGGGAAGTAATTTCTCCCAAACCCCGTATAGGATATCTTTCCAAATTATTTTTGATTTTGAAAGCCTTTGTCGGGAGATAGCTTTTTTGATGTTGCAGCAAAAAACATACCATATTGTCGGCGGCGGTATTGCCGGTTTGACGGCCGCATGGTATCTGAAGAAAAAATATCCGCAAGTTCGCTCCGTTATTTATGAGGCCGGTGAGCATCTGGGTGGTCGGGCGTATTCTTATGATGACAAAGGATTGGATGTCAGGCTGGACAATGCTGTTCATGCTGTTATCAGAGCCAACCGTTTTATGTCGGCATTCGTCAACAAAGAAGAATGGATAGCCAAAGTACCTTTCATGGATATGGAAAGCGGTAATCTTGATAACTCTTTTTACAAACACCGTCGTCATATCTTAAAGAGTTTTTGCAACACAGATGCGGAAAAAATTGCGCCCTCGATCAAAAAAAATATTTTACGCCAAACTTTTCCTTGGAACAGAAGCCGCCGACAGGTCTGGTTCTCAAAACAAGACCTGAGCCAGCGTATAATCAATCTATTGGCGGGTTATGCCGATGAAATTTGCCTGAACAGTCGGTTGTTGAAAATATCATCACAGTTTGGTCTGGCAGCACAGCTTGAATTTTCTGCTGGCACTGTTGATATCGGAGCAGACGACAGAGTCATTATAGCTTTAGATAATTTAAGTTGCAGCCGGATTTTGGATATTATTCCTCTTGAACATAATCAAATCGTTAATATAATATACCGAACATCTCAGAGAATCTTTTTGCCGGACGGGACGCCGCTCTTGGGAATTATAAACGGTATCGGTGATTGGGTGTTTGTCAATGGCACTTTGTTATCAGTTGTTATTTCGGATTATGCTTCGAGAGAAGAAAAGTTGTCTGATATCGCCATGAAAATTTGGCGTGAGGTAGATAAAATCCGCGGGGTTAATTCGGGATTTATGCCGCCGTATAAAGCTGTTTGCAATAAAAATGCCGTTGTTTGCCAAGACGAATTAAACAATCGGCGCCGGCCGTCAGATGCTCTGACAAAATATCCCAATGTCTTTATAGCCGGAGACTGGACAATGCGTGATTATCCTTGCTGCATGGAGACAGCGGCTTTGTCGGCATTGAGAGCGGTTAAGACAGCGGTTAAATCTATTTAATTTTATTGAATGGAACTGAATGGAACTAAAAAATGGATTCGCAGATAACAACTTTAGCTAACGGACTAAGAATTATTACTTCCGAACACCCGCAGCTTGAGACGGTGTCTCTCGGTATATGGGTTAAGACCGGATCGGCCTATGAAAACAAAAATAATAACGGCATTTCGCATTTTTTGGAACATATGTCGTTTAAGGGAACAAAAACGCGCACGGCCTTGCAAATATCCGAAGAAATTGAAGATGTCGGAGGTCAGTCAAATGCTTATACGTCGCGCGAGTTTACGGCTTATTACGCCAAAATGATGAAAGAAAATGCCGAATTGGCCATAGATGTCCTAACCGATTCGATATTAAATTCAACTTTTCCGGAAGAAGAATTGATCAAAGAACGGGAAGTTGTCATTCAAGAAATCAAACAAACCGTAGACACCCCAGACGATATTGTCTTTGACTATTTTCAGGCGACAGCGTTTCCGAATCAGGCTCTCGGACGCTCCATTCTTGGTCCGGAAGAAACGGTTCGTTCGTTTAATCGTCAAACTCTTCAGGATTATATCAGCAGCAATTATGCCGCCGAAAATATGGTCCTTTGTGCGGTTGGCAATATCCGGCATCAAGATTTTGTCAACATGGTTGCTCGACGCATGGAAGACTTTCGCTGTAAAACTAATTTTACAACAGAACAACAACATTATAACGGCGGTTTTTTTCTGGAGCGCCGGCCAATAGAACAAAGTCATCTGGTGCTTGGTTTCAGAGCGTATCCTTACAAGGACGAGCGCTATTATGGTATGGCGATATTATCCGCCGTTTTAGGCGGCGGCATGTCATCGCGCCTGTTTCAGGAAATTAGAGAAAAGCGCGGCTTGGCTTATTCGGTTTATAGCTTCACCGCAGCGCATACGCAAGAAGGGCTGTTTGGCGTCTATGCCGGAACCGGAGCCAAAGATATTCCGGTCTTGCTGCCGGTTGTAGCCGATGAAATCAAAAAAATTCGCAGTGATTTGATCAGCGACAAAGAATTTTCACGTGCCAAAATGCAGCTCAAAGCCAGCATTAAAATGGGACTGGAGAGTTCTTCGTCAACCGCCGAATTGTTAGCACGTCAAAATTTAATCTACGGGCGCAGCCTGAGTGTTGAGGAAATAATAGCCAAAATTGATAAGGTAACCAAAAAAGACATTTGCCAAATAGCTAATGAAATTTTTACAACCAATCCGACCTATGCTCTTTTGGGAGCGGTTGATAAATATCCGGAATATGAGGAACTGCAGAAACTTTTGGCATAAACAAAATCTTAAAGATTGCCTGATAAAATAACCAAAACAAAATGTTGTCCTTCTGCAGGAGTTTAAACGATGTCACGGGCTGAAGATATCTTTCAAAAATTAGTCTATTTTGGTGAAGAAGCAATAGACGAGTTTATTGTCAACCGCCAAAGCGAAGAATTGTTTATTGACTTCAAACAAGCCGCTTCTGACGGCAAAAATTTTAATACCTTGCACCGAGATGATCGCAAAAACCTGTCCAAGGCCATATCCGGTTTTGGCAATTCCGAAGGGGGCGTTGTCATCTGGGGTGTTGAATGCTCCCGCGACAGCGAAATCGGCGATGTTGCCAAAGCGAAGGTCAAAGTTAAAAATGTTCACCGCTTTTTAAGCTGGTTAGAAAATGCTATATCCGGATGTACCATTCCGAGCCACAACAAAGTGCGCAACCACATCATCAGTGTAGATAAAAACGGCGACGGCTTTGTGGCAACCTATATTCCGAAAAGCGATGTTTCGCCGCTGATGACTGCCAGCAACTCGGCCATTTACATCCGCTCTGGCTCTAATAATGTTCCGGCGCCCTATGCGGTAATTGCCGGTATGTTCGGTCGTTACCCGCAGCCTAATATCGAACTCAAAATTGCCAATAAAAGAATTGAGGCGCTGGAAAATCAGGATGAAGATATGCTTTATCCCAACAGTATTGACAATCCGCCCGAGCATTATGTCAAGGTTTCGTTTGAACTTCAGGGAGCCAATATTTCCAATGTCATCGCCCGCGAGATGTTTTTATCAGTCGAGGTCGTCAGTGACGGTAGCGAATATAATAAAGTGCGTTTTTCAAATTACAATCAAATGGAGGTTATTGCCGGTATTGAGGGACAATTAAATATCATTACTCGGCCTGAGCTGCGCTTGCCGCCGCGCGGTGCCATAAAATTCTGCAATATCGAAATAGTGCTGTCGCCATTTATTGAGGATGATTTCCGTCTTGAGGGGGTTATCGGCGCCAATATGGCAATGCCGAAAGACTTTCGTATCTATATTCCCAAAAACAAGCTGCGCTCCTTTGTTGCTAAGGTTATTCGCGGCGAAGATGATTATAGCATGATTATGAACGAGTTTTTCAATGATTATTTCCGCGGAGAATTCTAAAATGCCCGAAGTCGAAATTTTTACCGACGGCGCTTGTTCCGGCAATCCGGGGGCAGGGGGATGGAGCGCCGTTTTGCGTTGTGGAAAGGTTGAAAAAGAGCTTTGCGGCGGTGCGGCAGACACGACCAACAATCGTATGGAGTTAACGGCGGTCATAGGAGCTTTGCGTGCGCTCAAAAAATCTTGCCGAATTACGCTACATACCGATAGCCGCTATGTTATGGACGGTGTAACCAAATGGCTGCCAAATTGGCAAAAAAACGGTTGGCGCACCGCCAATAAAAAATCTGCCGTCAAGAACATTGATCTATGGCAGATTTTGAGCATAGAACTTGATAGACATCAGATAAAATGGGTCTGGGTCAAAGGGCATAACGGTCATCTGGAAAACGAAAGATGTGATAAATTGGCAAGAGAACAAGCCAAATTAATAATGAGCGGAGAAAATAAATGATTATCAAAAACATATTTTGGGATGTTGACGGCGTTTTGGCCAATTTGAACTATGCGTATTTCAATTTTTTGACCAGACATCCCAAATATGCACCGGTCTATGGCAATATCAAATGGGAAGATTTGCCAAAGGTCTTGCCGATTAACCCGAAGTACGGCGCGTTAGAATTAAAAACACATCCCGAACGCGGCACGGAGATGGATTATGATTTTTGCCATTCGCCGGAGTTTTTCTGCAATCGACCGCTTTATCCTCACGTCATTGAAACCCTGAAAGAATTGCACCAAAAAGGCTATCGCCAATTTACGATGTCGGCAACTTTTGATGTTGAGACCAAAAAGAAGTTTCTAAATAATCTGCTGGCAGACGTTTCAGAATTTTTGACAATAGAATGCGTCCAACACGGTAAATTTATGCACGACACCGCTAAAGAAGACACATTGCGCGCCTGTTATGACAAATATGGCCTGAAACCAGAAGAAACCGTTCTGGTAGACGATCGTATCTATAATCAGCAGGCGGCGATTAAAAGCGGCGCTCATCCGGTGCGTTATCGTTGCGAATTTACCTCTGATTTGCCAGAAGATCTACGCTGGATACCGGAGGTTCATAGTATGGACGAATTTAAGGAATGGCTTAATAAAAATACAACCATGGCATAAAAAAATCCTCTGTGTGAGCAGAGGATTTTTTTTGATAAACGGTAGCTTGGTTATTTAATCCATTTAAGCGCTTCTTGATATTCTTCCGGCGTGTTGATGTCTGCCGGCGCTTCTTGCACAAGTTTCAGATTGTCGATAATTTTGGCGCGGATAACCATACCGTTTTCAAGTGCACGTAGCTGCTCCAAAGATTCTCTTTCTTCCAAAACACCAACCGGAAGTGATACCATTTTTTTCAAGGACGACGCCTTAAAAACATAAATACCAATATGATGGTAAAAATCTTTATTTGGACATTTTTCGGGATTGCGAATATAAGGCGCGGCCGCACGGGTAAAATACAGACAGCGGCCTTCGGTTTCATCGTTGCGTAAACCCATGCATATTTTAACCATGCTCGGATCGGCGATGTCTTTTTCATTTTTGAAGACCATGCCGCAAGTGGCAATATCGCAATCGGTGCGCTGAATCATCTCAATTAACCCAAGATTAACTTTGGGATCAACATTAATGCCATCACCCTGAAAATTAACAACAATATCATATTGAGTTCCATTAGGGTCAATCTTTTTCAGTGCAGCGGCAATCCTGTCAGTTCCACTGGGAAGAGAAGAGTCTGTCAAGACGGCCTGAGCGCCAAATTTTTTTGCCTCGTCAACAATAATCTGATCGCCGGCAGCAATAACAATATCTCCCGGCACGGCGGCTTTAACATGCTCATAAACACGCTGAATCAGCGTTTTGCCGTTAATATCCAGAAGGGGTTTATTAGGCAGTCGTGTAGAGGCCATCCTGACCGGTATCATCGTGATAATTTTAGACATGTTGTTTCCTTATCTGAAGTTAAATTTGCTTCTTTGTATATCATTTATGGCAAAAAAAATAAAGCGGTATTTTATTTTTCAGCCTAATAAAAACATTTCGGACAAAAAAATAAAAAAAATACTTGATTTGGACAAAAAAATAGGTTATAATTAATACAAAATTAATAATTAAAAGTGGTGTACTTAAATGCCGGTAACAATAAAAACTCCGGTTTACCACGGAGTTGACGACAGCAATCATAAAACCGCACTCTCTTGTGTTTTTGACACAAAAGAAGAATACATCACCCACCTTATCAGAAATAAAGAAATAGAAAAAGACCCGCGTCATTATGACGATGGGTTAATACATTTGCGCGGCACCTTAAAAGTTGATGCCAGAGTCAAAAAAGGCTTGAATTGGAATGATGTCGTGGTTACTTCGGCAATTATCGAGTCGGGAATGATCAGCCGTTATCAATATCTGCCCAAAACGACCAAAGGCATCAAAACAACTCTTAATATTCCCAATTTGGAGCTTTATATGCTGCATAATAATTTTGACACTATCTGTACGAGCGGCATTTATGATGTCGATATATTAAGGATACCTGAGCAGGCATCCCATCTCGATTTCTCAAGCGTCAGAGCCAAACTGACGCTTTTTTACGGCAAGCGCATTGCTTTGTCGCATCTGCCTCAATCGCGCGCTGTCCTAGGATTAAGCCCGCATCATCTGGAAATAGACTGCCCCGATGCTTATCGCGTGGCCAAACAAAAAGGTTGCGGAGTAGAGGTGCTCAATATACTCAAACCGCGCAGTATTGTTGCCGCTTATATTTATCGTTTGATTAATCGCAAATAAAAAAAACGCCGACAGATAAGCCGGCGGTTGAGATAATGCACAAAGCTACTATTTATATTCGGTGTCGCTGACAGGCTCCAGCCAGGTTGCTTTGTTGTTCGGCAGGTTGGTCTCGATTGAGATATGGTCAAACCATGAATCCGGTGCCGCGCCGTGCCAGTGTTCAACCTCCGGCGCAATACGGATGACATCGCCCTTATGCAAAATCTGAATTTCTTTGCCGCGTTCCTGATAACGTCCTTCACCGCTCAAAACCAGCAGAATCTGCCCGCCGGAATGTTTGTGCCAGTTGGTGCGCGCACCCGGTTCAAACGTGACGTTGCCAATCGGAGCGTTAAACACGTCATCGTTGTTGCTCAACATTCTGAGATAAGTCTGTCCGGTAAAAAATTTACCGTAGGGATTGGGTTCGCCTTGTTCAAATATCGTGTCGATTTCGGCTTTTTTCATTTCTTGTGCTCCCGTGTTAAAACTGATTAAACTCAAAACCACCGCGGCCGTCAGCAATAGTTTTTTCATTTTGTTTTCTCCTTATTTGTACGATGCCTGATAAATGGCTACACAATCATCAAGGCTCAGCGGTGCTGGGTCAAAGTTAAACAACGCCGCCATACAGTCTTTAGCGTTTTCAGCCATGGTCTTGAATTCTTCAGGCTTGATGCCGTAATCCGACATTTTGAGTTCGCCGACGCCGCAATCATGCTGCAGTTTGTCTAAAGCTTTGATAAAATCCATCGGCTCCTTGGCATCTGTCATACCGAGAAAACGCGCCATGTCGACAAAGCGCTCGCCACGCACGCCGGCCTTAATCATATGCGTATAATAGGCTTTGGAAATCATAATTAGGCCGGCGCCGTGCGGCAGTTCCTGATGATAAGCCGAGAGGGCGTGTTCCAGCGAATGTTCGCTGGTGCAGCTGCCGACACACATCACATAGCCGGACATTGAGTTGGCAAAAGCCATGCCTTCGCGCGCCTCCATATCGCGGCCGTTGTTGATGGCGCGCGCCAGATATTTGCCGACATTTTCAATCGCCGCGCGGGCAAACATATCGCTCATCAGATTGGCAGTGTTGGAAATATAGGCTTCCGTCGAGTGGAAGAGGGCGTCAAATCCCTGATAAGCCGTCTGCTTGGCCGGCACGCTCGCCATCAAATCGGCATCAACGATTGACAAGACCGGAAATTCGCCGAAATAGGCGGTTTTTTCATTGGTTTCGGGGTTGGTGATAACCGCCCCGTTGTCAATCTCCGAGCCGGTTCCGGCGGTGGTCGAAATACAGACCAGCGGCAGGTCTTTGTGCTGTTTTTCTTTGGCCTTACCGGTGCCCCAAGGCATATAGTCCCACAAATCGCCGTCATTGACAGCCATACAGGCAATCGCCTTGGCCGCATCCATCACGCTGCCACCGCCGAGCGCCACAACAAAATCACAACCGTTGTCGCGGGCAACTTGGGCACCGGCCATTACCGTCGATTTTAACGGGTTGGGTTCCACCTTGTCAAACAAGGCGTGCTTAACACCGGCCATATCAAGCTGCGACAACAAGCAGTCAAGATAACCGTTGGCGCGCGCCGATTTGCCGTTGGAAATTACCACCAAAGCCTTTTTGCCGGGCAGGGCGTGTTTATGCAGGTTGTCAAGCTCGCCGCGGCCGAAGAACACATTAACCGGAACGTGAAAATTAAAGCTCATTTTTTTTCTCCTTTATTTTGTTGTGAAACCAAATGGATTAAAGTTATTTCCGACGGTGCCAGAAACCGCATCTGCGGGCCCCATTGGCCGGCGCCGCGCGAAACATAAAGTTTGGCTTTATTGCCGATATCATACAACCCTGCCAGATATTTGTGCGACCATTGCACCAGAATATGAAACGGAAAAATTTGTCCGCCGTGGGTGTGGCCGGAAACCGCCAGATCAAAATGATTGTCTTTGCCGAGGTTAATCGGCGTGTGTGATACCAAAATCTTAAATTGTTCGTCCTTGGCGTTGTGCAGTGCCACTTCCGGTTTGCACAACAAACCGACGCGTTGTGATGTGCGATAATCCGGAATTCCGGCAATAAACAAGTCGCCAAGGCTTTGGCCGGCATTTTCAAGTGTCTTAAAACCGAGCCGCTGCATAGCAATCAGACTTTCGCGGTAACCGGCATAAAACTCATGATTGCCGCTGGCAAAATAAACACCTTCTTTGGCTTTAAGTTCTTTCAACAACTCAACCGTCGGCTTAATCCGCCGCATATTGTCATCAACAATGTCGCCTGCCAGAATAATAACATCCGGTTCAAGCGCATTAACACGCTCAACAATCTTTTGCACTTTGTCCGAATCAATCACTCGGTGGATATGAATATCGCTCAACAGAACAATTTTGCGGTTATTTTTGATTTTATCAGAAGCCAGAGTGATCTCTTTGACATCGGGCACTTTCATTCCGCAATAAAGCGCATAGCTTGTTATAACCAGCGCCGTCAAAATAAGCCCGAAGTGAAATTTGATGCAGACGGTTTTGTCGGTCGGCATAACATTGAGCCATTTGAGCTTATAGCCGACAAACCACAGCGCATCGGCCGTTAATGTTAAGAGCATCAAAATAAGACAGCCGATAAACAAAAAATAAATGGAATAACGGTAAAAAGGATAAAATTTACCGAGCGGCTCTTCAAAAGCATAGGTTGTCAGCGGCTGGGTGCAGCCGATTAAAATCAGAAAAATAAACAGCGGCACGGATATCCACCAGCTTAAGCCGAGCATCACCGCATAACGCACAAACAAATACATCGTAATGGTGCAGCCGACCATAGAGGCCATAACGCTCCAAGATAGCATAAAATTTTCTCCTTAATCTGAGGCGATTCTGCCCGATAGTATATATTTAGAGTTAACTTTAAGTCAATAGGGTATTTATGGAGACGGAATAAAATTGAATATAGTCTCACCAAAACGAGACTATTCCTACAACCAATCATAACATCCATGGCGGAAAGGAAAACAAATACAAAAAGAAATTATTATAATATCTTTTTACCTGCTTATTTTCATATACAATAGCGGATACGGATTTCCTTGTTCATCTAATTCCGTTCTTTTATAAACCGTGAAGCCCATATGTTCATAAAAGCCTTTGGCGAGAGGATTCTGTTTTTGAAATAAATTATTTTAACCTTACCAATCTGTCTCATGATAATACGACAATCCTAAGTTTGGAGCATCAACATTTTCTTATTGCAATGTTGATAGGCGATCTGAGCATCGGCAGCTAGTTCACCAAGAGTTTCTCCAGTATATTTTACAGTGTCTAAAATCAAGTTTGCTGTATTACCTACTTGATTTAAATTATATAATTTTTTTGTATGTTAATTTCATTTTGCGCATTTGATGATAAATTATCATAACCTAAATCCTTATTTTGTGAAGAATTTATAGTATTATCATTTGGCACAGGCGTGTTTTGCATATTTTCAACATTTGGTGTAATATTGGAAGCACCGAAGCCGTAGTTATTTTCGGGCGAGCTGCCCCAAAAGTCAGTGCCGTATTGCGGGTAATCTTGGGTTATACCTTGTCCGTTATAATTTTGCATAATCCGTTTTTCTCTTTGCTGCCGTGCTGTCTGATAAGCAACCTCATCACGCGTTGTAAACCCGCTGTGATCAACACCGTAACTGTCAATGTTATTGCCCAAAGCACGTTATCTTAATATAACAAAAGCGAGAAATAGCTCATTTTACATATTTAGACCAATACAATTTTCAAAATCTTGGTCTTTATTTTCAAAATTACGCCAGCTTTCATAACCATCGTATGAAAAACAACGAAGTTTATCATTACTTTCGCGAGTACAATTCACTTTCATATCGGATGACACTTGCTTGCCTCTGGAATCTTGTAATACGCAGCTACATCCAACGCATTGATTTATATCAAGATATTTATAATAACCACCACATAATTGAACCCGATATTCACCACTGGATTCTTTGGTTAACAAATATTCATCGCCATCAATTCTGCTGCATCGCAAAGACTTTTTTTGCGAATTAAACAAACAATCAAAGCGCATATTTTCACTTGTGCCTGTTTTAAGGTTTTTCATTGTTCCCAAACAACCGGAATTTCCACAGTTATAGACATGAGGCTGTTCTTCGTTTCCATCAAAATTGTGAATTGTAATCTCGTACAAACCGTCATTTCCTTGAAACATATGCCCCCATTCAACGCCTTTGGAAATTATATTTAAATCAACTGCATCACAGGGCCAATCTTGTGGCAAAGCATAAGCTTTGCCACAAGTAAAAACCAATCCTAAAAAGAAAAATAAAAAACTATTTTTCAAATTTTCGTAACCTCGTTTCAATCCGCTTGAACATATCAACAAGTTCAGAATCTCTTATTTTATTATAGTTCATATAATAGGAGTTATTCTGACTTTTTTCAAGATTATTTAAGTATCGGTTAACAGCTCCGGCTCCTTCGCGATGACTGGCCGCTAACAAACCGGTATCTGTTATATTAAAAGCACCGGCGCTTCCTTGTATGCGATTCCCTAAATAATTGAGAGCTCCCTTGTTTTTTAATTGTTGATAATTTGATTTTAAATAATCATCTAATATTTGTTCTTGTTTATCCGGACTATTAAAGAAGTCTTCTTGCGAATAAATAGAATTTTTTCCCAACCATTTATTTTCCGAATTAATGTACCCTGTGTCAATAAGTCCGCCGCGCCGTATTTGATATTTTCCCAAAGCGCCGGTTCCGCCGCCACTTGTATTGTGAGCACGATAATTGCCTCGTGATTCCAAAAATCCTAAACGATCTCTCATCTCTTTTGAAAAAATGTATGGCTGATGAATAACAGAATTTTGCTTTGCCAAACTATCGGGCACAGGCGTGTTTTGCATATTTTCAACATTTGGCGTAATATTGGAAACGCCGAAGCCGTAATTGTTCTCGGGCGAACTTCCCCAAAAGTCAGTGTCGTATTGCGGGTAATCTTGGGTTATACCCTGTCCGTTATAGTTTTGCATAATCCGGTTTTCTCTTTGCTGCCGCGCTGTCTGATAAGCAACCTCATCACGCGTTGAAAAGCCGCTGTGATCAACACCATAAGTGTCAATGTTATTGGTACCTAAAGTATATCCCAGCGGCGATTTGTATTGACCAAAAATATCCATCTTTTTTTCCTTTCTTATAAAAAAACACCTTGGCTTAAATCATAAGCCAAGGCGCTCGAGTTAAACAAAAAAGCGACCTTGTTTATTCAAGGTCGCTCTATGGCACACTTCTATACCATACCGATATTTCTACACCCTCCCGACGGATATGTCAAGGGCAGGGTAGAAAACAAAAATCGCTAATAAATATCTTTTAACCTTATGTTCAATTTTTAAGACTACAATAACCATAATCTCACCTTTGGAGTTTAGGAATGAAAAAATTTGCTCTTATCTTTGCTCTTACCTTATCACTTAGCCTGAATGCTTATGCCGATGTTTTAAACAATTTTGAAAAAGAGTTATCTGCATGTAAAAAAGAATATGACCTAAAAAAGCAAGAATGTTCTGAAACATGGAGCGTGAAATGTTATGACTTTCTTACAAATATAAATAAAAACGCACAACAATGTTATGAAAATACGGCCATAAAAGTTTTAACACATTTTTATGATTTATCTGAAAAAGACGCAAAAACAAAAACAGACAGATACCTTCGTTTTATTTACGATGAATATTTATTTTTATACAATAACACAAGTTATTGTCTGCAAAATAATTGTGGTGTATCCCCTTATTTATATAGCGAATACACCACAACACAAGAACTTTATAATTATGTTTACAAAATGATAAAATCAGTATCAGCACATCATTAGTATTTGTTGAATCTGTTTTTGTGTCCTCTCTCAAATACACGCTGAGTTGGATCGTTATTTAAATACTGTTCTTCTACATCTTTTACATTTTCAATAAATCTTTCTTTAAGAGTTTTCAAATTAACCTTATCTACAGCATCCAGAGTGTTTGGGCCAATTATTCCATCATCTTCAATTCCTAAGGCTCTTTGTAAATTTTTAATTGCTGTCGGTTGTCCCTGAACAATGCTGTCATCTAGTACAATATCGGCAATTTCATCCGGAAGCTGATAAATGTTTGTATCTTTCCAATAATCTTTGAACAAAATCATATCAGCTCTCTCTTGTGTTAAATTCTTAATATTTTCATTAGGATACCATCGACTGCTTATTCCGTATTTTGTTTCACCACCCCGATCATTAGGATGATTTACGTACCCGCCTTCATTCATCCTCACTCTATTGTTTATGATATTTTGAAAACGCTCATCATGAAGCATATCATCAATGAATTCTTTAGAAAAATCATCACCATAAAGAGAATAATCAATATTATTATTCATGATATTGTTTTGACTATTCGTTGCCAAACTATCGGGCACCGGCGTGTTTTGCATATTTTCAACATTTGGCGTAATATTGGAAGCGCCGAAGCCGTAGTTATTCTCAGACGAGTGGCCCCAAAAGTCGGTGCCGTACTGCGGGTAATCTTTGTTGATACCTTGATTATG
>CALYBB010000015.1 GCA_944393715.1 uncultured Alphaproteobacteria bacterium | reverse complement strand
AACCCCTTTTCGGGAAACCGGAAAGGGGTTTTTGTATAGAAAAGGGAAAGTTGTTGTTGAAAAGAGGGATAAAAAAGACTGTTCCCCTCCCGTCTTTGGCTAAGCATTCATCCTATTTGAACCTGTCCCCTGCCTCAGGAAGTATTCTTGTCATTTAAACCTGTCACCCCGCCTCGGGAAGTATGCTTCCCGAGGCTAAGGGGTCTTCTCTGGCCCCCGATCCCAAGGTACCGTGGCTTCAAATCGTCCTTCCTCATCATTTACAACAAAACCCTCCGCAAGGGAGGGTTTGTTGTAAATGGCGGAGAGAGAGGGATTTGAACCCCCGGTACCCTGTAAAGAGTACAATTGATTTCGAGTCAACCGCATTCGACCACTCTGCCATCTCTCCGTTATCGTATCATCGGTCTTGCTCTTTATTAACCGTTTTCTTTTTATTTTGCAAGCATATTTTCAAAAAAATTTATCTTTCGATTTCACCGCGATCGGTCAGATGTTGGTATTCAAACATAGGCTCCAGAAAAAAAGCAACGGCATTTAATTCTCTGCGCAGGTTTTGGGGGTAAATCCGCTCCAGACGCAACATCAGTTCGTGTTTGTTGTCATAACCAAAGGCCTTGACTCCGAGAGCATCTATTGCGTCATCAAAATTATCAAAGATGCCAATACCTTTGACGCGACATGACAGATGTTCGCCGGTTGAGGTGTTGCGCATGTCCAAAATATCGCCGAGTTTGATATTTTGCGCTTTTTTATCTAGCAAATGGAGACCTATTTTACGAGTGCCGTTTTTGATTTTGTTAAAGGAAAATTCGTGGACATCAAAAGAATATTTCATGACGTTTCCTGTATTATTGAAAACTGCTGATTAATGATCCTGCCAGCATGTGCCAACCATCAATCAGAACAAAAAAGATGATTTTGAAGGGCAAAGAGATAACACTCGGCGGCAGCATCATCATACCCATGGACATCAGGACGGAGGCTACAACCATGTCGATAATCAAAAAAGGAATATAAATCAAAAAACCAATTTCAAAAGCTCTGCGCAGCTCGCTGATCATAAAGGCGGGAATCGTCGTCTTGAGGGAGGCTTCTTCAATCTTTTTCGGCTTTTCTTCCGCCAGATCATTAAACAGTTGAAGGTCTTTCTCCCGCGTATTTTTAATCATGAATTCTTTAAGAGGAGAAACGGCTTTTTCCAAGCCTTCCGATAGTTCTATTTTTTCGTCAATAACCGGTTTTAGCCCTTGTTCCCACGATTTTTCAAAGGTTGGCGTCATAATAAAAACGGTCATAAACAATGCCAGTGATATCAGGATCATATTCGGCGGGGTGGCGTTGGTGGCCAGTGCCGAGCGCGTAATTGAAAAAACAACAATTAATCTGGTGAATGATGTCATCATGATGACAATTGACGGCGCCAAAGATAAGACGGTTATCAGTGCCAAAACACCCAGTATTCGTGCCGAGGCGGTTCCTGTCGAGACATCACCGAGATTTAGGCTGATGTTTTGAGCTAAAGCCGGATGGCTTAGAAGCATGCCTCCAAAGAAGGCGACGGAAAAAAGTATTTTCTTAATCATGATCAGCGACCTTTGCTGAAAAAGATTTTAGGAGCATATTGGTGTTGCCGAGGACGAGCAAGAACTCCTGAGAATCGCATTTGACAAGCAGAAGAGTATTTTTGGCATCCAGACGGTGCCGCTCAATGATCTTCAGGCGGTTTTTCTTTTGAGGTTTTTGGCCCAAACAGCCGGTTAGTCCTTTCTGCTGGCAAAATTTTATCAGCCAAAGCGTTATAAACAGCAGGCCTATGACAAAAATGAGCGCTAACACGGCTTGAAAAATCTGCCCAATGTCCATTATTTTGTCCTTAAATGTTTAGTTTTGCAGAATTATAGTTCCATGCTGGGGAGAGAGTCAACAAAAGCCTTGCCCTTGTTAACATTATCTGTTACATATCGGGTATGCAGAAGGAAAAGAATTTTATAGGAAAAGACAGGCGCACCGGAGATTTGGACAATGTTGGAGCGGTGGTTATGCCGTTGGCTAGAAAAATTCTCGGTCGCAAAGCTTTTGCCGAGGCAGATGTCCTTTGCAACTGGAAAGAAATTGTTGGTGAAGAGATGGCCTCTTTTTCAACACCTCTTAAAATAGATTTTAAAAAAAACGAGAGGGTTAAAGGCGTGTTGCATGTCGAGGTTTCGGGTGGCGCGTTTGCGCTGGAACTTCAGCTTAGAAGTCGTTTTTTGATTGATAAAGTTAATACTTTTTTTGGTTATGAGGCAATTCAGCAAATTAAAATTTTGCAAAATCCGGTTGTCGCATCCCCGCAGGTTCTTTATAACCCTGAAAAAAGACTTGTAACCGCAGAGGAAGAAACTTATATTGAAAAGCTGAGTGAGGGTGTTGAACATCCCGAACTCAGCCGAGTTTTGCAGAATCTCGGACGAGCGGTTCTCTCTAGCAAAAGAAGTGATGAACAATGACATTAGAACGATTTATTAAAGTAATCAGTGGTTTTTGCGCCGGAGTGGTTGTTTATTTGGCTGCCGGCGGAATGTATTTGGACGCAAAAGGTTTTGAATATGACGGAAACGGGAATTTTGTTCTGATGCGTCAGGCACAGGCTGCGACGGATGCTACAAGAAAAATTCCGATAAATTATGCTTTTCCGCAGGATCATGTTCTCGGCAGTGATAAGGCAGCGGTAACGCTGTACGAATATTCTTCCTTCGGTTGTTCTCACTGTGCCGAATTTCATTTGGATATTTTGCCGGCGTTGACCAGAGAGTATGTCGACAAAGGGTTGGTCAGAGTTGTGTTTGTGCCGTTGCCAATTGATAAAAATTCGATGGATGCGGCTCTTTTGGCAGAGTGCGTTGCTCCGGATAAGTATTTTAGTTTTGCCGATGTTTTGTTTAAAAAACAGCGTGACTGGAGTCTGGCTTTTAGGCCGCAGAAGGTGTTGAAGCAATATGCTGCCCTGAGCGGGGTAAGTACAGAAAAGGCTGATGCCTGTCTAAAAAATGATAAAAAGGCAGAGAAAATTTTGCGTGATCGGCAGGCTGGGCTTTCTGACTTGGGAATTTCTGGAACACCCTCATTTATTGTTTCTTCAAAGTCTGGTAACGAATTGATTTCCGGATTAAAACCGCTTGAAGATTTCCGGCTTGTTTTGGAAGATCATTTGGCGGCTTCTAAACAATAAGTTTGCGAAAAAATATTTTTTTTAATAACTGCTTAATAATTAATGGTGTAGTGTTTTAGCTATGAAAAAAACGCCCGAAGATATCCGGCAACTGGAAGAAAAGATTGTAGCACTACGGCAAAGAAAAAACAATTCCGAAAAAACTGCCGAAGGCGAATTTGAGAGAGCCTCAAAAATAGGTTTGAGGATTGGTGTGGAGCTATTGTCGGCGGTTGTTGTCGGTGCGGCAGTTGGGTATTTGGTTGATGAGCTTTTTTCAACTAGGCCGTGGGGTTTGGTGGTGTTTTTGTTTTTTGGAGGCGCCGCCGGTATTTTGAATGTTTACCGGTTGGCTCAAAAAGAGGATAAAGCTAAGATTGAGGAGCAGTAAAGGTGTCTAGTCCGCTGGAGCAGTTTGAAATAAAGCCGATTATTCCGATTGAGGTCGGCGGTGTTGATATTTCTTTTACTAATTCGTCGTTGTTTATGGTTTTGGCGGTGGTTGTTTCGACTCTGGTCTTGGGTTTGTGTCTTCGTAAACGAACATTGGTTCCCAATGCGGCGCAATCCGTTCCGGAGGGGCTGTATGAGTTTGTGGCTAATTTACTGCGAGAGAATGTCGGTGTTGAAGGGCTGAGATATTTTCCGTTTATTTTTACGATGTTTTTGTTCCTTGCTTTTGGTAATATGCTGGGATTGTTTCCCTATGCGTTTACATTTACCTCGCATTTGACAGCTGTTGGAAGTTTGTCGATTATTGCGTTGCTGTTGAATGTTGTGGTCGGAATTCGGCGGAAAAAACTTGGCTGG
Organism: uncultured Alphaproteobacteria bacterium; assembly: GCA_944393715.1. GTDB lineage: Bacteria > Pseudomonadota > Alphaproteobacteria > RF32 > CAG-239 > CAZU01. Next base: position 3,837 of record CALYBB010000015.1, on the reverse strand, counting down.
CTTCGGACGTTTTTGCCTCGGGGTATTCCTTGGCCGATGGCTCCTTTGATTGTGCCGATTGAAATGATTTCTTTTTTATCAAAACCGTTTAGCTTGACAGTTCGTTTGGTTGCCAATATGACAGTAGGGCATATTATGCTGAAAATTATTGCAGGGTTTATTGTCAGTCTTGGTGTTTTGGGTATTGTGCCGCTGTTATTTGACGGCATTATTATCTGCTTTGAAATTTTTATTTCGTTATTGCAGGCTTTTATTTATACTGTTCTGAGTTGTATTTATCTTGGCGATGCAATTCATGAGCACTAACTTATAATTGTGTTTAACTTTTTATTGGAGAAAGGAAAGATTAAGATGGAACCTTTAGCTTATATTGGTGCAGGTATGTGCGCTTTGTCAATGATGGCTGCAGCATGGGGCGTTTCGCAAGTGTGGACGACAATTATTGCGACAGTCGGCCGTAATCCGCAAGTTAAAAAAGATATTGATATTTATGGCTGGGTCGGATTTGCTGCGGTTGAAGCTATTGCATTGTATGCTTTGGTTATTGCTTTGGTTATGCTGAGCGGTAATTAAAAAGTTTTTTCTGTGTTGCGGAAGCCCTGAAATGAGTGAGGGGTTTCCGCAGAAGAGAAAAAGTAAATTTCGGGAGCTTTGTGATATGCCGCAATTAGATTTCAGCGTCTTTCCGTCGCAGTTATTTTGGTTGGTTGTTTGCTTTTTTATCATGTTGTTTGTCATGAGTCGTTTTATTATTCCCAGAACGGCAGAGATGATTAATCTGCGCAAAGCAAAAATTGACGGAGATTTGGAAAAAGCTGCTGAAATTAAACGTCAGGTAGAGCAGGCTTTGGAGAAATATAATCAGGCTCTAGCGGATGCTAATTCGCGTGCTGCGGTGTCGCTGCAGAGAACAAAGGATGAACTCAATGAAACAATCAGCCGACGACAGGCTGAACTGACAGCTAAATTGACGGCAGAAATCGAAAGCGGTGAAAAGAAAATTGCGGCATCGAGGGATAAAGCAATGCAAAAAGTGGAGGAAGCTGCAGCGGAATTGGCTGTTGATGTTTTGAAAAAACTTGGTTTTTCGGGAATTAAAAGCAAAGATGCTGCAAATGCGCTTAAGGCTTTGAAAAAGGATAAAAAATGACGCAAGTGATTCCGGATAGAGAAATTATTGATGCCACACAAAATGCGGTGTTGAGCGCTGCTTCGGACATGGCTGAAGTTTTTGGAAGAACGGCACAGGAATTGGAAAATGCCGAGCCCTTTTATATGAGCGCAGAATTTTGGGTCGGTTTAACTTTTGTTTTGACGATTGTTTGCTTGCTTAAGCCTGTTGGCAGGATTATTTTGCAAAAGTTGCAACAACGGGGAAAGGATATTGCTGACAGAATTAAAGAAGCCGCTGATTTAAAGGAAGAGGCGCAGAAGCTTTTGGCTGATTATGAGAGAAAGTTTCGTGGTGCTGAAAAAGAGGCTGCGGATATTTTGGCGCGGGCCGAGCGTGAGACTGATATGGTTAAAAAGGAGACACTGGCAAAATTGGAGGCCGAAATGGCCGCCAGAGAGAAGGAGGCTCAGTCGCGTTTGAAAGCGACAGAAGTTAGTGCAGCAAACGAAATTGCGCAGAAGACGACGGATTTGACCATGGCAACGGTCAGAAAGATTTTGGCAGAAAGTTTGGATAATAAGGCTCAAGGAGAGCTTATAGACGCGTCTATTGAGAATTTGCAAAAATTGGTTTGATTTTTTTATTTATAGCGGTACGGATGCGCGGGGTAAGTTCCGAGGATAAGACAGGTATCGCTAAAGAATTTGAGCTCGGCCAGAGCGTTTTGGAAAGCCACGCTGTCGGGGTGCGCTTCTACTTCCAGATAAAATTGTGCTGAGACGAATTTGCCATCCAGAAGATAACTTTCCAGTTTGGTTATATTAAGATCGTTGGTCGCAAATCCGCCCAAGGCTTTATAAAGTGCCGCAGGTATGTTTTTTGCTTTGAAAATAAGTGATGTGATAAATTTCCCACCGTCATTTTGGGGAATTGACATTTCTTTGGACATAATTAAAAAGCGAGTGGTGTTATTTGTGGCATTTTCGATATTAGGCGCCAAAATTTTCAGCCCGTAAATTTGAGCTGCCGCTGCGGAGGCTATGGCCGCCAGGCTCGGGTCTTGAGATTTTGACACAATTTGGCAAGACAGAGCCGTGTCGCTTCCGGCTTCTGGGCGGATGTGTCTTTTTTGTAAAAAGTTTGAACATTGAGCCAGAGCCTGAGGATGGGAAATGGCTTTGGATATGGCGCGCAATTCGGTTTGCGGCAGTCCTAAAAGTTGATGCCTGATACCTAAAAAATGTTCGCCGATGATATGCAGGGGTGTTTGCGATAATAAAAAATGCACATCGGCAACACGTCCGGCATTTGAGTTTTCAATCGGGATGACAGCTTTGTCTGCTTCTCCGGTTTGCACAGAAGCAAAAGCTTTATTAAAATCAGGACAAGGCAAATATTGGGCTTTGGGAAAAAGTTCTTGGCAAGCTAAATGAGAATAGGCGCCAAAAACACCTTGAAACGCTATTTTTTCGGACATGGTTAATTTGCTTTTAGTTTATTCCAACCGGCTGTGCTGGCTTTTATTTTTTGTTGTTCCTGCTGCCAGTTGCGAACGGGTTCATTTTTCTTTTCAATTAAAGCTTTTTGTTCTTCCGTTTGGGCTACGCCGACAGGCATTAGCTGGTTGAAAAGCGCTGGCGAAGCAAAAGGAACTTTGTTTTTGAGCAATGGCTCTATGACCGCATCGATGATCTGAGCCGCAGGTTTGGCGTTAAAAGCCGATATTTTGCCGCCATAAAACACAGCTAGGGCATGACAAGGCGACGACAATAAAACATCTGTCGAATCGATGCCGCGGATAAAACGCAGCATAATTTGCGGACGGATAACGCAATTTTCGGTAACATCAAATAAAATATTTTCCGGATTCATCATCAGTTCGGATTTAATAAGCGTTTGCAGATCCTGATTGATAATGCCGCAAAAACCGACAATCGCCATACCGTCAAGCGTATAGCCGGTGTAGTTTTCGGGTTTGTCGGCAATTTGGTAACAAAAGACTTGTTCTGCATGTTCAATGTTGTTGAGTGCCGAATCGCCGATGGCTGACGAGATTTCTTCCAAAATGACATTATGTTCCGGATCGGGCTGCCATGCCGGAATGTCGGCGGCTATTTCGGTTTCCGGCGCGGCGGAAGAATCCTGCGCCACAGCGGGCAGAGACAAAAACAGACTCAAGACCAAACACAAAAAACGCAACAACATCTCACACTCCAATTATTTATAAAAAACAAACTCGAGAAATATTATATAAGTCCATTTAGTTTTTTCCAAGTAGATAAAAAAAATAATCACAGGGGTTTTGAGAGGGATTTTCGGGTTATCAAAAACTGGTGGCATCATTTTGAATATTTATCTTGTTTTTTGAGAGAATTTGTCTATACTAAAAGCATCGGTTGTATGGCCGATGTTATAAAGTGCTTGTGAAAAGCTCCGGGGTGGTACCCGTAGACAATGCAATTTTATTTGTAAGATATATTTCATCAGCACTCTCGTCGAATGACGGGGAGTGCCATGAAATAAGCGTATTTCTTTAACGGAATATGACGAATAAGTGCTATGCGTTGTCTAGCATACCAGCTCCTCGTCGCTTTAGTTTTAAGCGATGGCTTTTCCCATAAAAATATAAGGCTTTATTAATCTTTTGCCTTTATAGTTGATAACGTCGGGCTTGCATTGCCGATAGTATTATTATGCAGAGGGCTTAGAAAACCTTATTTTAT
>CALYBB010000014.1 GCA_944393715.1 uncultured Alphaproteobacteria bacterium | reverse complement strand
AGACTGCATGGCGGTGAGAATCCGAATCACCGATCGTGGTTTTCAGCCGATATAGACAGCCAATAAAAAACCACCCGAGAGGGCGGTTGTTTATTGGCTGCGCTACATGGAGTCGAACCACGATTAACGGAGTCAGAGTCCGCTGTCCTACCATTAGACGATAGCGCAATGATAAGATCTGAGGCTTGTATATAACAATTTATTTTAAAATGCAATCACAAATTTTAAAAAAGTTTTTTAATTAAAAATGAACTTTTACCGTTTTATTATCGTTTTAAGGGGTGTGAAAGGAGGAAAAATGCAAGATATTTCTGATTTGCTTAAGGAAGCCAAGCCGTTATATTTTGCCCGCAAAAAACGCAATAAGCAAATTAAAGTCGTTTTGGCGTCGGTTGCTTGTGCGATGTTTGTTTTTGCTTTTTTGCTCCAAAACCAAATTTCGGAAAATCCAGTTTATTGGGATTTGGGGGATCAGGAATCCGAGGTTAAAACTTATGTGGAAAATCTGGGGCTGCCGGTTGATGATTACGGTTTGCTTTTGGTGAGCTGAATGAAAGAAATTATTGAGCAAAATAGAGGATTGGTGCGCTCGGTTATCAAAAAAATTACCGGTTCGTATGATGAAGATATTGAACAGGAGGTTTATATCAAAACATGGCGCAATTTGCCTAAATATGAAGAAAAGGGAAATTTTGGCGCTTGGATTGCCACAATAGCCGCTAATGTTTGCCGTGATTATTTTAAATCGTCGGCATATCGGCAGAGGCAGTGCGAGGTTACGGATGAAGATTTGTTTGAAAACAGGGCTGCTGCACCAATGCAGGAACGCGTTGTTGACGCAAAAAAAAGGCAAAAAATTATTTTGCGTGCGGTTGACGAATTGCCGATAAAAATGCGCAAAGTGGTTGTTTTGTTTGAATTTGAAGAGCTAACAATTGAACAGATTGCCAAAAAACTCGGCGAACCCGAAGGGACAATTAAATCGCGTCTTTTTAATGCTCGGCGAATTTTGGCGGAAAAACTTAAATTTTTGCAAGGAGATGATTAAATGAAAAAAATGTTGTTAACAGCTGTTTGTGCCGGTGTATTGTATGTTGCGGGAGTTGCTGTTGTAGATGCCAAACCTTTGCCGCTTGCACCGGATGGTGAAGGGCCAAAACTGGAAATGAAAATAAGACAGCCTTTGGCGGAAAAGCTTAAGTTGACTGATGAACAAAAAGCTCAGGCGGATAAAATTCGGGAAGATGGTCGTAAAAAGATGAAGCCGTTGATTGAAGAAAGAAAGGAATTGCGCAAAAAAATGGATGCCGTGCGCAAAGCCAACATGGAAGAATTTGAAAAAATTTTGACGCCGGAACAAAAGAAAGCTTTTGATGAAATGAAAAAACATAAACGGCCGCATCAGGGGATACGCCCGAAGCTTAAAGGACCAAACCTAGAGAAACATCATCGTCCGGCTCCCGAATTGGCGCCTGGTGGTGCTCCGGTTCCAGATGTTGAAGAAGCTGAGTAATTAAGGAGAAAAGGCATGAAGCATTTTATGATTGTTTTTCTTGCGGTTATCATGTTTAGCATGCCCGCTTCGGCCAGATGGCATCATCGTCATCATCATTTTGGCCGAGGGTATTATGCGGCCGATATTGCTTCCGGAATTATCGGCACGACGGTCGGCGTGGCTTTGGCCAAAGAAATCATGGATAGTGAGATCTCACGTCCGAGACATCGTCCGCGTGTTTATATTGTGGAGCCGGAAGGAAAATGTTATACGATTATTTCACGCAAGACAGGAAAAGTAACACAAAAATGCGTTGAGCATGCCTCGGAAGAAATTATTTATATTGATTGATTTAGCCATATATGCGAAGGCCGTCTTGCAAAAGGCGGCTTTTTTATTAAATTTTAATGGTTCAAAATATAGAATGTGATTTTATTGCCAATAAAAAAAGGATAAAAATGATGTTTCAAATTCGAGAATGGTTTGAAAGGGCGGCCGCTAGTGATATGAGCAGCGGAATTTTGATGATTGCGGCTATGCTAGCGTCAATCTTGTTTGCCAATAGTCCGTGGCACGAACCTATAGCTCATTTTTTTGAGACGGATTTGTTTGTTGGGGTGGCGGATATTAAGTTTGCGCGACCGTTAGAGTGGTGGATCAATGATGTTTTGATGGTGTTTTTCTTTTTACAGGTCGGGCTTGAACTCAAAAGAGAGATGAAAGAAGGTTTCTTATCTGATCCGAGGCAGATTATGGTGCCGGCATTGGCTGCTTTGGGCGGTATTATTTGTCCGGCAGTTATTTATGCTTTGTTTAACCATCATGCACCACAGTATATGAACGGGTGGGCTATTCCGACGGCTACAGATATTGCTTTTGCAATATGTGTGTTGATGTTGGTTGGCAAATCAATACCGCAAGCGGCTAAAATTTTTTTGTTGGCTATAGCTATTTTTGATGATTTGGGAGCTATTGTCATTATCGCGTTGTTTTATAATCAGGGAGTATCGGTTGATTTGCTGGGGTATGCAGCGTTGATTTGTACTGCTTTGTATTTTTTAAATAAGATGCAGATAACCGGTTTTGCGCCTTATTTGTTTTTGGGTGCCGGATTGTGGTATTGTTTTTTGAACGGGGGCATTCATACGACGATAGCCGGTGTGGTGGTGGCAATGGCTTACCCGATGCGAGTCAATATTAAAAAATATTCGCCTTTGGAAAGGTTGAGCCACAAGCTTAAACCTTGGGTTGATTTGGTGATTTTGCCAGTGTTTGCTTTTGCTTCCGCGGGGCTTTATCTGGGTAACATTACGACAGAAACATTTACGCATACATTAACTCTCGGCATTATTTGCGGCTTGTTTTTTGGTAAGCAGATAGGTATTTTTTTGATAACATGGCTATTGATAAAATTTAGAATCGCTGTTTTTCCCAAAACAGTCAGACTTGTTGATATTTATGGTGTGGCAGTAATAGCCGGTATAGGGTTTACCATGGCTTTGTTTGTCGGAAAACTGTCTTTGCCTGGTGCCATGCAGGAAGAAATAAGGCTGGGCATATTATGTGGTTCTTTGTTGTCGGCCTTGTGGGGAATGTTTGTCTTTCGTTTTGGAGAGCATATTCACAGCATGGTTAAACCAAGAAGTAGAATGAGGATTTGAAAATTGCCACACCGGTGTCTATATATATGTTAAAGTTATTCATTAAAGGAGGAAACATAATGACCGCAATCAGATTAAAAAATGCCAAATGGAATTTGGTCGCCGGAATAGTTATGTTGATTTTGGGAATTGTTATTTGGTTTAATCCTTTGGGAACCATGTTGGCACTGGCAGCGTATATCGGTATTGGATTTATGTTGGTTGGTGCATTTTATGTTATGGCATCAAAGGATATTAAGTCAGGTTGGTATTTGCTTGTGGGTGTGTTGGATTTGTTGGTCGGGTTGATTTTGATTTTTAATCTCGGTGTAACGGCGGCCAGTTTGCCGGTTATTTTGGCTTTGTGGTGTCTGACGATTGGTGCGGTTCAGATTATAGGGGCTTGGGAGATTAAGAGTTATGGCTTGCCATGGGGATGGTCGGCTATTATGGGGGCGGCGGGCATTGTTTTTGGCCTGATTATCTTGGCTTATCCTATGGTCGGAGCGGTTACCATCTCTATGGTTACGGGATTATATGCTGTGATGTTTGGTATTTTGCAATTGGCTGAATATTATATGTCGCGCAATAGCTATACCGTTCTTATTAGCAAGAGATAAAAGGTTACTTGCGGTATGAAGCGCGGCGGATACGGTCATTGATGGCAAGGCCGAGTCCGGTTTCCGGAATCGGTGCCATGGCGATGGAAGGGTACTCCGATTGATCCTCGGCCAGATGCATGAAGGCGAAGAGGTTTGCGGCGGCTTCGGTGAGATCACCGCTCGGGCTTAAATTAATATTGCCGTCCATTGTAGCGAATCCGATATAAAATTCTTCCGGTTTTTTTTCCTCTGGTCGGACGTTAATGCGCATTGGCCGGCTTGGTGCGTAGTGCTTGAGCATTTGTCCGGGGGATGAGGGCATGTTTGGATTACCTTGGGATAGCAGAATTTTTTCGCCCAAAAAATTTTCAAGAGTTTCTTTGGCTAATCCACCGGCGCGCAGCATGACGGTTTGCGGTGTGGTTAGGTCCAGAATAGTTGATTCGACTCCGACCTTGCAAGCACCGCCGTCCAAAATCATATTGACTTTAGAGCCCAAACTTTCAAAAACATGACGAGCAGTGGTCGGCGAAATGCTTTGCGAACGGTTGGCCGACGGAGCGGCAATAGGCACACCGGCCGACTTGATTAATTCTAAAGCAATCGGATGATTCGGCATGCGGATGCTCATGGTCTTGAGACCGGCGCAGACTAAATCAAGCGAGGAATTGAGGTCTTTACGACGGACGACAAAAGTCAGCGGTCCGGGCCAGAAATGTTTGGCCAGTTCGACGGCGCGGCTGTCGGTCTCGGCGAGTTCAAAAAGCATATCATGCTCGGCGATGTGAGAAATCAACGGGTTGAAAGTCGGTCGTCCTTTGACCGCAAAGATATTGGCGACGGCGGTGGCATTATAGATACTGGCGCCGAGACCATAAACGGTTTCGGTCGGAAAAGCGACCAAGCCGCCTTGGCTGATGATTGTTGCCGCGCGTTGCAGATTGGCCGGAGAGTACGTGAAGATGTTAGTCATCGATTTTTAATATGTATTTGACAGCATTGGTAAAATTTTTGAGTCTATGTAGCACCAGAAAAGTTGATTTGTCAATTATGGCGTAGTATTTTTTATTTTGCAGCCAAGCGACATAAGTCGAATCGGTTGAGCCTAACAAAAGGATATTGTTTGGTTCGGGATTGTCGGCGGCCAGATTTTCTCCTAAAATGTCGTAAAGGAAATGGTGCTTGTTATCAATGCCGAAAATGCAACGACCGTCGTATAAAAAGCCGTTATAACGGCGCAGAAAGGCAAGCATTTCTTCCGGAATGGCCGGCATTCCGCCGGCGGCAAGTTCCTGAAGGGTTTGCGTAATATCATCTTCATCCAACGGGGTACCGGTTATGCCGCCTTCCAACAAGTTTATTTTTTGCTGCAGTGTTTCCATGATTATCTCCGGTTAAAGTTAGGCTTTTTTAACATTCCCTGCTGATAAAGGCGTTCTTTTTCCGGATCGCGGGTGATTTGGAATTCGTTTAAAAAACCGCCAAAAAAGACAATGTTTGGATTAAGATCGATTTCTGCCGGACTGTGTAGCACTTTGTGATGTGGAAAGGCGCTGCACAAAGCTAGGTTTGAAAAGTCATTCACTTTTGAGTAATCGTCAAGTTCATTGGCGTGTTTGCGGTTTTTTACGTGGTGCACATTGAAAAGATTGGCTGTATAGCGAACTTCCTGAGGACATTGGCGGCCGGGTTTGTCCAGATAATGAATATAGGTTAAAAAATCCCGGGCAATTTTTTCTTTGCCGAGAAGAGACATCTTGGAAATGAATTCTTCGCCGTAGCAGGCGGAAAACATCTTTAGAAAGCGGGTGCGCTGACTGGGCATACGGTGTTCCGGATGTTCGCGGTTGTGGCGGCTGATAGCATCGAGCATGTCTATATAGCCGAGTTGGTCGAGTTTTTCCGGCGGGTAGTTTATCTTGGCAAGCTGGGCGCAAATTGGTCGATACATATAGCGAAAGCTGTTAAATTTTTTCATCTCTGCCCAAAACGGAGCTTTGTTGAGATCGTAGTCGGATATTTTATAAATAGGGGTTGTTTCGTATTTTTCGGCGTTGTTTTTATAAGCGCGGTAGCTCTCGGAGAGGTCTTCATTACAGGGGGTAAAATAAATGCCGTCAAAATCGAGGTCAATTAAAGAAATTTGTGCGCGAGAGAGTTCGGGTTGGTTTTTAAGGGGAATGTGCGGGGTGCCGATACCGTAATAAGCAATGAGAATTTTGAGTTCGTTTTTAATATTGTGCAGGCTTTTTTCGGAAGTTTTTTTGACTCTGTCAATTTGTTGGGACGTTTTGCGGTCGCCGCCTTTGTCTTTGCTTTTGCAGCTGTTTTTTCTGAATTCGTGGTAACGTGTTTGAAAGATGGCATGCAGCTTGTGAGCAAATAAGGAACTGATAGCTTCTTCCTCGCGGCGAAGATTTGTTTTTTGTTTTGCTTTGTTTCTTTTGCTCATGTTTGGGTCTTATTGAAACATTTATTTGTCTAAATTTTAGCGTTTATATGCTTTTTTGTCTATTGTTTTTTTGCAAAATTTAAGAGTTTTTTTGCGTTATATTAACTAATCGATTGTAATTTGGATTTATATTGACAACTCTGGTGGGGAAAAAGATATGTTAGAGGTGATTTTTACCAAAGACGCACCACAAGCCGGAATCGTAAAAGTTTTGCCGTTGTCTGCTGAAAAAAAGGCAAAGGTTGATTTTTTGACTGAAGAAGAGACTGCGTTGGTCAAGAAGGCTGTTAAGCAAGCAAAATTTGACGGAGATCGAGGCTCTGTGCTTGATGTTTTTGGCGGAAGAGCCAAAATTGTTTTGGCAGGAACAGGGCAGACAGAAAATGATTTGCTGTTTCAGCGAATCGGCTTCAAATTATTTAACTGCTTGTATTATGATGAAAAGGCATATATTGCGGCAGAAAATGACCGTATGGGTTTGCAGTTGGCGTTTGGCATTTTGCTCGGATCGTATCGCTTTGATAAATATAAAACCGAAAAAAAAGCGGAGGATTTTCCGCGTTTGGAGAAGGTTGTTGTCCGAGTTAGAGATGAGGCGTCGGCAAAAGAAAATTTTAAATCGTATTTGGCGTTGGCGACGGCTGTTCGCTATGCCAAAGATTTGTGCAACGAGCCGGCCAGTTATTTGACGCCGGATGTGTTCGCGGCAGATATCAAGCGTCTGGAATATCTTGGTCTTGATGTCAAGGTGCTGGATGCGGATGCTTTGAAAGTTGAAGGTTTTGGTTTGGTTGAGGCTGTCGGCAAAGGGGCGGCCGAATCTCCGCGAGTTGTTGTTGTTTCTTGGCGCGGCAATAGACAGAAAAAAGCTTATGATATGGGATTTGTCGGCAAAGGCGTTTGTTTTGATGCCGGCGGTTTAAGCCTTAAAAATAATTCCGGAATGCGCGAAATGAAAATGGATATGAGCGGTGCGGCGGCGGTTGTGGCAGTAATGAAGGCGGCAGCTTTACAGAGAGTGCGTAAAAATTTAATTGCGGTGGTTGGGTTGGCGGAGAATATGCCAGGGGCGGCGGCCATGAAAATCGGCGATGTTTATGCTTCATTTGGCGGTAAAACCGTAGAAATAACCAATGCTGATGCCGAGGGACGTTTAATCGTGGCTGATTGCTTGTCTTTTTTGCAAAAAAGCTATCCAGTGAAAAAGATTGTCGACATGGCGACATTAGGGGCTTTCAGCTGTGTTTTGAGCAATGCTTATGCCGCGTTGGTGGCTAATGATGATAAGCTGGCAAAGCAATTGCTTGCGGCAGGAGAAAGGTGCGGCGAAAATTTATGGCGGATGCCGCTGGATAGGCGTTATGAGAAGATGTTGGCGTCTCCGGTTGCTGATATGTGCAATATAGAGACAGAGGGGAGAGTTTCTATTGTTTCAGCCGTGTTTCTGAGTCGATTTATTGAAAAGGGTGTTAAGTGGGCACATATTGATATCAGCGGAGTCAGCCACAGTAAAACAGGTTTGGCTTCGGGGTTTGGCGTGCGGCTGCTTAATGAATTGATTAAGGAAATATAAAATGAAAAAAGATGAGAGAATCACAAAATTGGCAGAAAGCGTTTTGAAAAATTCTGTCGGGCTTAAAAAAGGCGAAAAGATATATATTGAGGCATTTAGCGAATCAACGAAGGAGCTGTTTGAGGAATTTATCCGAATCGCCGTAAAACTTGGAGCAACGCCATTTTATTTTTATAACGACAATGCCTTTGTTAAAAATTTGGTGATGACGGCGTCGGCCGAACAGATTGAACAATATGCCAAATGGCATGCGGCGCTGATGGATGAGATGGATTGTTATGTGGCGGTGCGCGGCTATGATGATTTGTTTGCACTGGCCGATGTGCCGGCTGCTAAGATGAAACTTTATAACAATATCTATTATAATAAGGTGCATTTTGACCGGCGAATCGCCAAAACACGCTGGTGTGTCATGCGTTATCCGAATGACACGATGGCGGCGCTGTCAAAGATGTCACGGACGGCATTGGAGGATTTTTTCTTTGACGCCTGTTTGGTTGATTACAAGAAGATGGGTAAGGCTATGGCACCTTTGAAAAAGTTGATGGATAAGACCGATAAAGTGCGTATTAAAGGGAATGGTACGGATTTGTGTTTTTCAATTAAGGGATTGAAGGCAATTGTTTGCGACGGTGCGATGAATATTCCGGACGGCGAGATTTATACTGCGCCGGTCAGAGAATCGATTAACGGCAAAATTCAGTTTAATACCGATACGGTTTACGGCGGTGTGTTTTATTCCAATGTTTGTTTGGAATTTAAAGGCGGTAAAATTGTTAAAGCTTTTTCTAGAGCCAATAACGATAAACTGCAGAAACAGCTTGAGGTTGATGCCGGCGCGCGTTATATGGGCGAGTTTGCTATCGGCGTCAATCCGTATATCCGTAAAGAAATGATGGATATTTTGTTTGATGAAAAAATTGCCTGTTCGTTGCATATGGCTATTGGCAACTCATATAATGACGAAACATTTAACGGCAACCGTTCCAGCGTGCATTGGGATCTGGTGTTGATTCAGGATAAGGCGCACGGTGGCGGGGAAATTTGGTTTGACGATGTTTTGGTGCGTAAAGACGGGTTGTTTGTCATAAAAGAGCTTGAAGGGCTTAATCCGGATAAGTTGAAATAAAAAAAGCCGTTTGATGGTGGTAAAAACATCGGCAAGGAGTAAAATATTTTTGTCGATGCTCGTTTTATTTTGTCTTGATTTTTGTCCAAAATGCTTGTATGAAAGAAAGAAGTTAATCTTATATTTTCTATTATTAAAAAAATAAAAACTATGGCAAAAAGAACGAAAATGCTCTCAATAGTAGAGCAAAGAGAAGTGTTAAGGTATGAAACTTGGTTGACGGCGACCAGTGGTTTTCGGTTTGAAAAAAATAATCGAAGGGCATTGTTGCCGACGACGTCTATTTATGGCAAGCATGATTTAAAAGTTGATGCCGTTTTGGTGGTTGGCGATAATTTTAGAGCTGCTGCCGAGGCTGCTGTGTTCTTGCGATATCATAAAAAAAGACACGGTTCATATCCAAAAATCATTTGTTCTCCGGGATTTAGCGTCCCGAATGTGCTTGATTTCGGGTATCCGCCGGAATGGTGGCTTAAGATTATTATGTTGCGTTTGGGTGTTCCAAGAGAGGCACTGAATAATCAGAAACAGCAATTTGAAAGATTTGATCCGTGTCAATCTTTGGCGGATTTTCTGGAAAAACAGAGCCAGATTAAAACGGCTGTTGTGTTTTCTTCCAGAGGTTATTCAATGGCTGTTGCTCAAGAGTTGTATCAAAGGATACCACAGATTAATTGGGTGTTTTTTGACAATCCGGTTATTCCGATTGATGAACGCGTATTGGACAGTGAAAACATTGTCTCCGAGGGGGTGGGAATTGATTTGCTGATTGGCGGAATAGTTCATGTTTGGCAGGACTGGCAAATTGTGAGACACCCTTTGAGCCTTGAAACACGAAACAATGCTCCAGAGGAGGCCTTTTTAAAGGTCTTTATTCAGAAAGGGTATGTTTTGGGATTAAGCGACAATCGTGATTGGGATTTCTTTGGAACGACTGCCAGTGTCTACAGAGGCATTCTTTTGGAAAGAATGGAATGTTTGAAAACCGGCCGAGAAGCTCGTCAGCATGTGCGTCGGCAGGTTGAGTCCTTGATAGGCCAATATGAATATCTTGTGTAGGCGGGGATTAAAAAAAGAGCCGTTTGTCTTGAATAAAGACAAACGGCTCTTTTTAATTGGATCTGACAATTGCAAAAGGTGTTTTTTCGATAAACATTTTGCCGTCAGGGTCTTCTTTTACCAACCAAAGATGCCCATTGTGCAAGAGTGAGGAATCTTTTTCCATAGCATCGCTGTCAAAATTGTAAAAGGAAATGTTTTCTCCTCTCTCGTTGGTTATTAGCTTTTGGTCTTCAGCAAATACAGGCAAATCCATTACCTGATGATTAGTTGTGTCGTATAAGCGCCAAGCTGCGCAGACAAATTTGCGAAATCTGTCAATAGTGAACAGTTTAATCATAAGACATTCGTCTGCTTCCACACCTAAGAAACTAGCGTATAAAAGCGCTAGGTCTTCATTCCAGAAAATAATAACCTGCTTAATCTGACAATCTGGCGTGTAGAAGTACAATATTCCGCGGCGAATAAAATATTCTCCGGCAGGGATGGTGTCGAAAACATATTGCTGGCCTTTTTCCAAATAATTGGATTTGTCAAAATCACAAAAAGCCGGAAGAATGCTTAACCTAGCCCCATCAAGTGCGTACCATACGACCTCGAGATGTTTGTTTAGATGAGCAACGCCAAGCTTGACAACTCCATGATTACCGATTTTTTGAAAATACTGATGCACAGATGCATGCATAGGGTAGGAGCACTTTTTGGCGGAACTTAAAAATTCTTTTTCCATATTAATTTGTTTTTAATAAATTCGTGACAACAGGGTAATTGTTTTGTTGCTTGAAGTCAATAAAAAACTCTCCGACTTTTAGCCGGAGAGTTTTTTTGTTTCAGTAAAGCCGATTATTCAGCAACTTTGAACTCGGCCATATGTTCCAGAAGCGAACGTTTTTCGTTAACGTTTTCCTGTGCTTTGTTGAGCAAGGTGTTGTAACGTTCCGGATTCTGTTTGTTGACAATCTGGAAACGGGTTTCGTTAGCCATGTAGTCGGCCAGGGGTTTGGTCGGAGCCTTGGAATCCAAGGTCAGCGGAGCCTTGCCTTCGTGAATGTTTTCCGGATTGTAACGATACAGCGGCCATGAACCGGATTCGACGGCAGCTTTCTGATGACCCAGACCGTCAATCAGGTTGAAGCCCTGCGCAATACAATGCGAGTAGGCAATAATGATGGACGGACCGTCATAAGCCTCGGCTTCGTTCATGGCTTTGATAACCTGAGTATCGTTGGCGCCGATGGAAACCTGCGCAACATAAACGTTGCCGTAAGACATGGCAATCATGCCCAGGTCTTTCTTCGGCAATGATTTACCAGCCGTGGCAAATTTAGCCGAAGCACCCATCGGGGTGGCTTTGGACTGTTGGCCGCCGGTATTGGAGTAAACACCGGTATCCATAACCAGGATATTGATGTTTTTGCCGGACGCGATAGCGTGATCCAGACCGCCGAAACCGATATCATAGGCCCAGCCGTCACCGCCCAAAATCCAAACCGATTTCTTAATCAGGTAATCGGCCAGTTTGTCAAGGTGTTTGGCCTCGGCCGTATTGATGCCGGCGAGTTTGGCACGCAGTTGTTTAACCAGTTCGCGCTGCTCGTCGATTTCAACATCAGTTTTCTGCGGGTTGTTCAAGAGGCTTTCAACCAGATCGGCACCGACTTTGTCTTTTAAGCCTTCAAGCAGCTGTTTGGCAAAACCGGTCTGCTGATCAATTGAGAAGCGCATACCCAGGCCGAACTCGGCGTTGTCTTCAAACAGCGAGTT
>CALYBB010000013.1 GCA_944393715.1 uncultured Alphaproteobacteria bacterium | reverse complement strand
TGGCAATACAAAATTCTTCAAAATCCATCGGATACATCTGGTATATTTCTTCATACCCCACAGGATAAGATGGAACTTGCTTATATTGAACGCCTAATAATGAGCCTGATTCTATGTAATCAAATCGGCCATCATCAACCAAAAACTTAATGGCTGTTCTTGCATTAGGACATTCCTGTATTTCATCAAGGAATATCAAGGTTTTCCCTTTTTCCAATGACTTTCCGATGAATGCTGTTAAATTCATGATTAAAGTATCGGCGTTCAGATCACCGGAGAAGATATCTTTGGCAGAAGGTGTTGTAATGAAGTTAATTTCTACATAGTGTTTATAATTAGCTTTACCGAACTCACGCACGATATAAGTTTTACCGGCCTGCCGTTGACCGGTTATCAATAAGGCCTTTTTTTTCGGATTAGCCTTCCAAGCTTGCAATATTTTCTCTGCTTTACGATACATTCGCTGTTCCCCAAATATATTATACACATTTTATAAGCTATATTTAACATAAAAATACACAAAATTCAAGTATTATTTTGATAAATAATACACAAAATTCTAAATGTTTGTGATTTTAATATACACATTTTTCTAAAATAGTCTGGTCGTCAGTTCTTATTTTTGTAATGAAACCTGGGTTTCGATACGGGAAAAGTGGTGACCAGATATGGGTAATGGTCCGGACAATTAGAGATACCAATGGTTAGAATAATTCACAAACCGGCGCGAAAGTTATCCGATTTCGCCTTTTAATATCCTATCCACCACCATAATAAAAACCTCTCCCTTGTGGAGAGGTTTTTATTATGGTAAGAATTGATAGCTCGAACCAACGAGACGTTGGTTTGACTACAAGGGCTAGGCGAGACGCGGGTATCGCCGGTTTGCCCGCAGGGCAAAAGCCCGCCCGTGCGGCCGAATGGAATGAGGTCAGTCCATCAGCTCCCACCATTTAAAAGCCTCGGTTTAGTGAACTATTCCCCGTGAATTGGACAGTTCATGGCGCCGGAGCTTTAAATTTAGAAAGATATGTTACAGATAGTCAAATTTGGATTTATCTGGGAAAAGACTCATTTTATAGATTAATTGTAATTATACATTACAGGTTAATATTTTTTTGAAGCGTATTTATAAATATTTTCATTTTGTCTGAAGGTTGTTTGGCATATAAGAGGCCATAAGGCATTTTATATTTCCAGAGAACAGGGACGGTTTTTAACATCGGATGCAGATTTTCCCAAATATCCAAGGTTTCCATCAAATATTCTTGCTGTTTACAAAGATTAAAGATGGATATATCGTAGTAATCGTCAATATCAAGAATTTTAATTGAGGTATGACATTTTAATATTTCGTCGCGCAATTCATCCAACACATGAGATTTTCCTCTCTTCAGGAGTATCAGGGTTTCATTATCTATATCTTTCCAATCAAGAATTTTCTTTTTTGCCAAGGGGTGTTTATGTGTCATTGCTACGCAAATTTTGCAATATCCGAGCGGCTGAAAGTTATAATGCATAAGCAGTTCCGTGTTAAGATATTAGCATCTTCCTTGTCGAGAAAAATTCTCGTATCTTTAAGATGTAGGCATAAATTAAGTTTTAGGAGATTTGCAATGAAAAAAACAATTTTTGTTATTGGTACAGGATCTGGATTAGGAAATGGTGTAGCTGAAAAATTTGCGTCTTGCGGTTTTAAGGTTGTTTTTTTCCCGAAGCCAATCCCATCTTGATGAATATGCAGCTGACTTTGTCCAAAAAGGATTTGACATAGGTTTGCAGGTTGCCGATGTTACAGATTTTACATCTTTTGCAAAGAGTTTTCAAAATGCAATAAATATCAATGGTTTTCCGGATGTACTTTTTTATAATGTCGGTATTACGGCTCCTGACAATAAAGAAACGATGAATCCCCAAGTACTTATGGAACATTATGCAGCAGATGTAGCTGGTGCATATAATGTTGTCAGACTTGTGGATACAGAAGATTTTGCCGCAAAGAAAGGAGCCATACTTATTACAGGCGGCGGATTGGCTCTTCAGCCGCATATTGACTATTTGCCTCTTTCAATGGATAAGGCGGCTTTAAGAGCAATGGTTCAAGCTCTTGTTCCCGTATTTAAGAAAAAAATATTTATATCGGAACAGTTCAGGTAACCGGAAGGATTGGTTCAAACGAGTATTTTTCTCCGGCTAATATTGCGGAGAAATTTTGGGAATTGTATGAGACGCGGGAAACAAACGAAGTTATATATTAAGTAAAGGATGTTAACATGAAGATAAGAAAACTTGGAAACTTGACAGTATCAGCCATAGGTATGGGATGTATGGGGTTTACCCATGCTTACGGCGATATGCCGGATGAAAAGGATGGCATTAAGGCAGTTCACGCGGCTTTTGATTTGGGATGCAATTTTTTTGATACGGCCGAAATGTATTCGTATTTCAAAAATGAAGAATTTGTCGGCAAAGCATTGAAAGATTTGCCGCGTGACAAAGTTGTTATTTCAGATAAATTTTGGCCGACTCCTTTGCCTGGTCAAAATATGCCGGAGGGAAAATTGTCCGAAGCGGGAATCCGTCAGGATATAGAAGGATCTTTACGCCGTCTGCAAACGGATTATATTGATATTTATACCGAGCATTAGATGGAAGAAGGCAGCGAGGAACAGGTTGCTGAAGTAATGGGTAAACTTATTAAAGAGGGCAAAATCAGGGCGTGGGGACAATCATCTCCTCCGGAAAGTTTAACTCAGGCGATACTTTTCAAAAGAATGATATTCGGACGGTCATTTCCCGTTTCAGCCAAGAAAATATGAAAGCAAACGAACCGCTTTTAGCGCTGATAAAAAAATATGCCGAACAGAAAAATTGCACACCGGCGCAAATCAGTCTGGCATGGGTGTTGGCATACGGAGATTTCATTGTGCCCATTCCCGGTATGAGAAGCGAAAACCGTATCAGAGAAAACCTTGGTGCAGCAGATGTTGTTTTAACTCAGAAAGAATATACGGCTTTATGTGCCGAACTTTCTAAAATTTCCGTTTATGGTTCCCGTGATGGAAAGGATATTGCAAAACTTGGTACAGTTCCGAAAGATACGGTACGATAATTTTATAATTTAACAATAAGGAGATGAAGATATGAATTTTACGGATTTGGCAAGAAGAAGATATTCAGTGCGCAAGTATTCGGACAAACCGATAGAAAGAGAAAAATTAAACCGGATTTTAGCGGCAGGAATGCTTGCTCCTACGGCAAAAAATCAACAACCGCAAAAAATTTATGTCGTGCAAAGTAAAGAAAATATTGATAAGTTGGCTCAATTAACTCATTGCGGTTACGGTTCGCCGACGGTTCTTATTTTTGCCTACGATTTGAATGAAGATTGGAAAAATCCGCTGGAAAACGGGGTTCGTTCCGGTATTGAAGACGTAAGCATTGTTGCCACACACATTATGCTCGCAGCAGCAGAAGAAGGAATTGCTACCTGTTGGTGTAATTATTTTTCTAATACTCGTCTTGAAAAAGCTTTTAATCTTCCCGCTAACATAAAAACCGTTCTGATTATGCCGATTGGCTATGCTGCTGAAGAGGTAAAAGCTGCACCAACACATTTAATCAGTAAGGATATGGAAGATGTTATAAAATTTTTATAAGAGGCAAAGTATCTAAATTGGCAGAGATAGAGATATTGGTATGAACGGTATCTATACAGAATTCTATTGCTGAAAGTCGGCTTTTCGCTAGCAGCTTAAAGGCGATAAAGTGTCTGCATTACATGGAATTTGCGGTTATTGTTGCAGAAATTCCGCCTTGGAAAGGTGGTCTGACAAGTGTTCGTCCGAGGGGTTATATTCCGCTATGAGAAATACGTTTTTCTACCCAACTCAGAAGCGGTGAAAGGTATTTTGGACTGCTTTTGAGGTAAGAAAGGTAATAGGTCGCTTTTAACCCTTCATCTTCCAGCGGAATTATGACGCGATTGTCGCCGTCGTTACGGTAATTGCGGACAAGTTTGGTCGTAAAACACAGAAGATTGCCGTTTTCAAGCAGCTGGCGGAAAACAAAGTAGTCGTTATAGGTTTTCATACCGAATTTATCGGTCAGCCAATTAATAAAAGGCTGTATTTGGCGGACGTATGCGCCGTCGCCGGAATAATTTATTAATTGCAGATTTTTTTCATTATGCAGGCAAACGCTTTTTTTTGTTGCCAAGGGGTGACTGACGGGAACAGACAACATCAGTTCTTCTGCGGCAAACGGAACGGTCACGATATTTTCGTTTTGCGGCTGTCTGAGAGATATAACGGCGTCATATTTATGTGTCAGCAGCAATGTTTCCAGATTGTTTTCATCCGGTAACAAGGCGGAGGTAACACTGATATCGGGATTGGCTTTTTGCAGCTGCGGGATGGAAAAACGCATCGGTCCCGGATCACAAAAACCCAGTGACAAGATGTTATCCCTGCGAATAAACTGGTAAAAAGTGCTTTTCATCTCGTCGGTTTTGGACAAGATGGTTTCGGCATAAGTCAAAGCCAGACGTCCGGCATCGTTTAAGCATAGTTTATTTTTTGAGCGCTCAAACAGCGGTACGCCGAGTTCCTCTTCCAGCTTTTTTACGGCAAGACTGAGTGCCGGTTGGGAAATATGCAGTTTTTCCGCGGCTTCGGATAAATTGTTGCATTCCGCTGCGGTCTTAAAATAACGTAATTGCGTCAGTTCCATAATATTCTCACTATAAGTTTAAATTATAGTTATATAAACAAACGGTATTGGACTTTTGGGCAAACGTCAAGCATAATATAACCGGTTTCCAGCTAATTTTGCGGAGGATGGTATGAGATTTTTTCAGTATATTTTATTTGCGGCTCTGATTTTTTGTACCAGTTTTGTTAATGCCAAGGAGGATAAGATGATGACCCGAAGCGAGCGTGCCGACAGGACTTATGAACAATTGTTTTTAGCCAAACGGACAGTCAGTCCGACCGATCCGGAATTTATGGAAATTTTGCAGCGTAATATTTTCGGGGATATCTTTTATACCGGAAATTTGAATAACAAAGAACGCGAATTGATAACCGTGGTTGCGTTGGCGACCATGCAGACACTGCCGCAGCTAAAAGCGCATATCGGCGCGGCGCTTAATGTCGGCAATTCTCCTTTGGTAATCCGCGAGGCTATTTATCAATGCGCGCCGTTTATCGGTTTTCCTCGGACGCTGAACGCTATCGGTGTGTTTAATGAAGTTGCCAAAGAAAGAAACATCAAACTGCCGCTGGAAAATGCAGGGACGACAACGGATGTTGACCGACATGAAAAAGGCTTGGTTGTGCAGAAAAAACTTTACGGCGACGAGGTAAAAAAAGCGATGGCGGAATTGCCCGGGGAATATAAGGATATTGTGCCGGATACTTTGACCGATTTCTGTTTCGGCGATTTTTATACCCGCGACGGTTTGACAGTTCAACAACGCGAATTGTTGTCGCTGGTTGTTTTAACCACTCTCGGGGCGGAAAAACAACTTGGCGCCCATGTCGTCGGTGCACTCAAAGCCGGAAACGATAAAGAAACGCTGCTGGCGGTGATGGTGCAGGCTATTCCTTATATCGGGTTGGCGAACGCAATGACGACCATCAACCTGATTAGAGAGGCTGATGTTGATAATTATAAGCCGATTTATGAGGAATGATGTGATGAATAAACTTTTTGTCGGACTGGTCGTTGCAGTTTCACTGTGGAGCAATGCGGTATTCGGCGGGGGTGTGACGGAGACTAAACCGATGAAAATCAAGTTGAGCTTTAATCAAAATGAGGTAGTTGTGCAGATGGCGGATAATGCCGCGGTTAAACAATTTTTGCGGATGTTGCCGGCGGAGTTTGAATTTATTGACTTTGCCGGCGAAGAAAAAATCAGCGAATTTCTAAGTCCTGTTTCGCTTACCGACGTGCCGCACGGCATGATTGCCGCAAGAGGCAAAATGTTTATATACGCACCGTGGGGAAATTTCGGCTTTTTTTATAAAGATCACGGAAGCACAATAGACAACAGCCTGATTGAACTCGGCGAGGTTGAAAGAGGGTTGGAATATCTGGCGGAAACAAAAGGCGGGTTTTCCGCCAGGATAGAGATTTTGCAAGAGGAATGATTATTATGAAAAGAAGGTATTTTTAGGCAAAAACAAATTGGAAGTTTCAGCTTTTTATAGAAGGCTCAATAATCAAGACGTTTTTTTATTTTCTGCAAGGATATCTATAATAGAGACGTTCAGGGCGTCAGCAATGGCATAAAGGATGTTGATGGAAACATTGGTTCGTCCGTTTTCTATTTCAGACAGATATGCCCTGTCAATGCCTACGGCAACAGCAAGATCGATTTGTAGCAGATTTTGCTGCTTGCGTATTTTGCAAATGGCTTTGCCTATGTTTTCAAGTCTGTTACTCAAAATCTTATCCTTGTTTTGCTCTTATTGTAAGATGATTTTGAAAATGTGGTGTTGACTATAATCAACAAATGCGTTACTATTATTTCCAGATGGGTATTTTTATGAGGAGGACTTTTTATGAATAGTATGGCAGAATTGTTTTATGCGCTTGGAGACGTTGCTGATGGAAAACGCACGTTGGAGGAAGTGTGCCGAGATATGTCTGATAAAAATAAGGAAAGATTTTCTAAATTTCTTGAGCTTGGAAAAGCTTTTCTTAAGGATTTGAAAAGCAATGTTAAACAAAGTGTCAAAGAAGAAAAAAGAAAAGCGGATATGGAGGCAAAATATGATATGTCGGCCGCTGTGACAGTCGATATTGATGGAAAAAAACTCTATGCTGGGGTAAAGCCTAAAGAAAAACAATCGTGGTGGAAGAAATTCAGGAGAAGAACCTCTGCTTCGATGAAAAATACGGCGGAAGTTGTAGAGGGAAGCAAAACAGTTGTGCAGGGTATAAAAGATGAGCTAAAGCGTGTTGATAAATCGATGAGTGAAGAAAGTAAGCTTCATAGAAATGTGAGCAGCATCGTGAAAGGAACTATCAGGGGCACGAAAGATACATTTCGTAATTTGCGCGGAATTTCCGGCGCTGGTGCTCAGCCTCAAAAACCAAAGATTTCTTATGAAACTCTTGAGCCGGAACAGTTTAGTGTTGCTATGGGGGTTGCCTATGAGAATATCGTACATATGGAACATTTTGGGAGAACCATGCCTGACGCCGAAAGAGCAAAAGGGTTGGCAGAGGTTCAAAAAGTCATTGATGCCGCAAAGAAAAGGTTTCCTGATGTTAAGCTCCAAAATAAAGGCGCTTATTTTCAAAATGCCCAAGTACAATCGGTTGAGGCGGAATTGTTTGCATATATGAAGGCGGATGCTGCAAAAAGCGGCGACTCTCTGATGCAGCGGGAAGTTGCGAATTATGAAGCTTGGCGGGATGGCAAAGATTCAGAAATTAAAGGACCGATGATGACGCTGAAGGAAGAACCTTTTTCAAATATTGCAAGATATGGAAGCGCATCGTGGCGAAATGATAAGGAATCTGCGGAATGGACGGCCGAAACAATGTTGAAGGATCCTTTGAAATCTGGTAGGAACGTCATGACAAAAAAAGAGGTTGCCGCGATGCAGGCAAAGATGTCAAAGATTAAAGTGCATTGATAGGGAAATTTGAAAACGCCCCCTTTCGAGAGATAACTGTTGCTGTTTATCTGGGAATTGGGGCGTTTATATTTGCCGGAATGTTGGTGGATAACCAATGATACCAGACGTTTTGTGTCGGGCATCGGGGGCTGGCAGATGATGGTGAAATAAAAACAAAATCCGCAAAAAGCTGAGGGAATAAGCTGTTAAAAAGCAAATAGGAGATGGCGGGCAAATTTGCGGTTGACACGGCAAGAATTTTGCATTAAAAGCTTGTGTGGCAAGAGGGCATGTAGCTCAGTTGGTTAGAGCGCTGTGTTCACATCGCAGAGGCTTGAGGCAGAAAACAGCTCTGGCGGAGCGGTTTTCAACGAAAGGCGAGAGTTTGTTAGTTTATGAGCAAGCTTTTAGCGCAGCGAGATAAACGTTACAAACCGAGTGACCGCAGCGAGTTAGCGATTGGCTTTTGAGAAAGAGCCAGAGCTTAGGAGCCAGACCACAAGCTTGCTTGTGACCGATGGCAGGGATGTATGATTATGGATTTTTGAGGGCGTGTAGCTCAGTTGGTTAGAGCGCTGTGTTCACATCGCAGAGGTCACAAGTTCGAGCCTTGTCACGCCCACCAGTTTTGAAAGCCGCTCGTTGGGGCGGTTTTTTGCATTGTTTTTCAGAATTTATAAATTTTTTTGATTTTCAAAAATAGCATTTCTGTGAAATATTGGTTTGTTTGACTCAATATCCTTTTGTTGTGCTTGCTGCGTAATGTGTTGTTAGAAAAATTTTCTTTCTTATATGAATATAGATGTTTTTGCGTTTTGTTTTTATGAAATATATTTCGTGGATAAGTCGCAATATTCAGGATATAACGAAAGATATGAAAGAAAATGTTAACAGCAATATTAAAAAGTATTTAGGAATTCGTGTTCGTTCTCTGAGGGAGAATGCCGGCTTGACTCAGGAGGATTTGGCCGGCGTTTGTGATGTCAGCTGGCGAACGGTTTCTAATTTGGAACGCGGGTTGGTGGTTCCGGATTTGTTGATGCTGTGTAAAATTGCCAAGAAGTTTAATGTCAGTTTGGACGAGCTTCTGAACATTGAATTGCAGAACCATAAATCATTATCGAGAATTGCTGAGGAAAATCTGTTGATTGAACGAATAAAGTCGACGGATGACAAGCTGTTGGGATATATATCTGATCAGGTTGAAGTTGTTTTGAAATATTTTTCCTGAGTTATTCGGTGCGTGACAGGGCTATTTTGTGTTGCGTATTTTGAACAGTTTGGTCAGCTCTGCGCTTGGCAAAGGCTTTGCGGGCTTGGATACCTTCTGGTTCCAGAAGGGTCTCGGGGCGCTCAATAGATATGCCATCAGATGCCGGCGTCAAGTTTTTTTGAATGGTGCAGAGTTCCATGTTGCCTACTTTTTGGAGCGGAATGTCACTGCGGAGAGTGAAACCGGATTTTTGCCAATAAGGTAACAGTCGTTTGGTGCAATAGCCGATAGCTTTGTCATAACCCTTATATTCGCAAAAAGCATAGGCATATTCCATCAGTTGTCTGGCCAGCGGTGTTTTACGGTATTCTTTGTCGCAACAGAGGCGTTCAAGCTTGACGAAGTCCGGAAAGAAACGCGCACGAACACAACCGATGACCTTGTCTTGGTTGCGGGCGTAAAAATGCGTGCAGCATATAAAATCATTGCCGTCAAATTCTTTGTTTTCTGGCACGCCTTCTTCTTCAACAAAAACTTTGCGGCGCAGTTGCATGGCAGCTTCGATTTCCGCTGCCGTTTCGGCAATTTTGATGTCAAAATTCTGTTGCATGTCAAGCCACTTTGTCAGTATATCCTTTAGTTATATTTTCGCTTGACTTGCTTTAGATTAGAATATACTACTTTTATAAATTTGTTATATATTTTGGGAACAGTTTTATCGAGATTTGCTAAAATGAATATCAAACGGGAAAGTGCAATCATCAGGCAAATGTTGTATTTGTTGGCGACGATACGCAATGGTAAAATTACCCGCACTGCCGAGGAAAACGGTATTAAAATCTCCAATTTGAGTATGCAGCTGAAAGATTTGGAAGAGGCAACCGGTGCAGCGTTGCTCAATCGTAAGAGCGATGGTGTGGAACCGACGCCAGCAGGGCTTGAATTATGTGAACTGGCACAAGAATTTGAAGAGATATTGCAAAGGTTTCGCGATTGGCAAAGCTCGCTTCAACAAGAAAAAGCGATATATCTTTATTTGCCGGCTTGTTTGAAAATGGATTTGACCGCGTATGACGGAGAAGCCGATGTTGTTGTCGTTGGCGATGTGCGAGATTGTGATGTGGCGGTAGAGCTTGGAGATGCACAGGTTGCTGATGATGAAATTTTTGAGACAACAAAAGTAATTGTGCAGAGTAATGCAATGACATTTAATTTGCGTGTTGTTTGCCGCCAAAAAGATAATGAAGAAGCCGTCGCGCTTTATAAATTTTTGGTTGCCTCTATGATATGATTAACTAGAGCCTCAATGGAGGCGTTTTGATGATCCTTGTGTGATACGATCCAAAAAGGATGAGATATATTTAGTTTGATTTTATCGATTTTAACCAAATCGTCATTATAGCCGGTTTGGGGCAGCAAGCCGATGCCCAGACCGTCTTTAATAACCTGAACCAAAACGGGGGCCGAATTGGTTTGCACGGCAATATGTTCGGCCGATTTGATTATTTGTCCCCATAGAGGCCATGTGTCGGTGAAGGTACCGCGGTTGCAGATTAGGTGGTTTTTGCACAAATCATCAAGGCTTTGAGGGTAGCCATATCGGGATAGATAATCCGGCGAGGCAAACAACGAAAAATGCAAGATATGTTTTGAAATCTTTAGGGCTTTGCAGAGCTGAGGTTTTTGATAAAGGATGGCTATATCGGTTTCATGGATGAGGTTTGGATTATCAATAGAGCAGCAAATCTCAATGGATATTTTCGGGTATTTGAGGTAAAACTCAGGCAGACAACCGGAAATGTAGCCGGAGGCCAGACCATCGCCAACCCAGAGGCGCAGATTGCCATGGATTTTGGAATGTTTGCTATAGCTGCGTACCCGTTGCAGGATGTTTTCAATCTGGCTGGCAATTTCAAAAATTTCTCGCCCGTCATTTGTCAGCCGGACACCGGTTGTCAGACGGGTTAAAAGAGGTAGTTTCAGTTCTTGTTCCAGTTGTTTGATGATATTGGAAAAATTTGACTGCTTATAACCGTTTCGGCCTGCGGCTTCGTTTATTTTACCGGTTTTTCCGGTTTCGGTAAAACATAAAAGCTCGCGCAAAAGCCGGAGCTCGTCTTTAATCGTAGGCATCAGTCTTTTCCGTTATATGAAATAGAGTTCATCGTTTATATAACTCCTAACAAGATAATACATAAATAGATGTTTGTAAATATTAAAAAATGAGCTTTGGTTATTAACCGTCTGACATTTTTGATGGCATGTTGAAAGTACGTTGTTGGCTTGGTGTTTTTGGCGCTTGAAAAAGCCTGAATGTTGTGTTATTGAACATAAGATGTGATTGTTTTATGAGGGATAAGCGGGCCTAAACAAATGACGGAAAAGGTTTTGTATCTTGGCATTGACGTCGGTTCGACAACGGTTAAGGCGGTGGTGCTTGACGAGAATGAAAAAGTTTTGTTTGCCACTTATCAGCGCCATATGTCCGAGGTGCGGCAAAAGATTATTGAAATTGTCAAAGAAATTGCGCAACAATTCGTTGGCCATCGTTTTAAGCTTTGTATGACCGGTTCCGGTGCGTTGTCATTGTGTACAAAATTGAATGTTTCTTTTGTGCAGGAGGTTATTGCCTCAAGCCTCAGTATTAAAAAGATGATTCCCGATGCCGATGTGATTATTGAACTTGGCGGAGAGGATGCCAAGCTGACGTTTTTGACCAGCGGCACCGATCTTAGAATGAACGAAACCTGCGCCGGCGGCACGGGTGCTTTTATTGATCAGATGGCTTCGTTCTTGAACCTTGATATTAACGAGTTGGACAAACTGGCGCTGAAATATCGTCATATTTATCCCATTGCGTCGCGCTGCGGCGTGTTTGCCAAGACAGATATTGTGCCGCTGATTAACGAAGGTTGTGCCAAGAGCGATATTGCGATGTCGGTGATGCAGGCGGTGGTCAACCAGTTTATCGGTGGATTGGCTCGAGGGCGCGAAATCAACGGCAAAGTGGTGTTTTTGGGCGGACCGCTGGCTTTTTTAAAATCATTGCGTCAATGTTTTAAGGAGACGTTGAGACTTGATGATGTACATGCGGTTTTGCCAGAGCGGGCGGAATTGTTTGTTGCCGTTGGCGCGGCGCTCAATGCCAAGGCCGGAGCAGAGGAGGCGGTTGATTTGTCCGGACTGGCGAAGGCGCTGGAAAATACGGATGAGGAAAACGGGATTCAAAAATTGCCGCCGCTGTTTAAAAACAGACAGGAGAAAGATGCGTTTGACGTGCGTCATCATTTGGCTGATGTTGAGAAGTTTCCGCTTGAGGAGTATGAGGGTGATGCTTGGTTTGGAATCGATAGCGGGTCGACAACGATTAAGGCGGTGCTTATTGATGACAAAAACAGGCTGTTGTATTCTTATTATGGTTCCAACAACGGCGATCCTTTTCATCTGGCGCTTAAAATCCTGACCGAGATTTACAGCACAGCCAAACCGGGGCTCAAAATTAAGGCCGCGGCAGCCACGGGTTACGGCAGCGCATTGCTGAAAGCCGGTTTGCGGCTGGATATTGACGAAGTGGAAACGGTGGCGCATTGCCGCGCGGCGACGTTTTTTGCGCCCGAAGCCAGTTTTGTGCTGGATATCGGCGGGCAAGATATTAAATGTATGAGCCTTAAAGATGGGACGATTGAAAAAATAGGTCTTAACGAGGCGTGTTCGTCGGGCTGTGGGTCTTTTATCGAAAATTTTGCCCGCTCGCTTAATATGGATATGCCGGCGTTTGTTGCGGCGGCGCTCAAGGCAAAACATCCGGTCGATCTGGGCACGCGCTGTACGGTGTTTATGAACTCAAAGGTTAAACAGGCGCAAAAAGAGGGTGTTTCGGTCGGTGATATTGCCGCCGGATTGTCGTATTCGGTGATTAAAAATGCCTGTTATAAGGTGATCAAAATCAGCGATGTGGCGGAGCTCGGCGAGTGTATTGTGGCACAGGGTGGTTCTTTTTTGAACGATGCGTTGCTGAGGGCTTTGGAAATACAGGTTGGGCGGCCGGTTATTCGCCCAGGGTTGGCCGGATTGATGGGTGCTTTTGGTGCGGCGCTGCTAGCCAAACAACGCGGACCTGAAGACGGCGCGGCAACCAAATTGATAACCTTGGATGAAATCGGCAAATTGCAGATTAAAACCACCAACGCGCGTTGTCAGGGATGTGCCAATCGTTGTATGTTGACGATTACCGACTTTGGCAACAAAAAGAAATTTGTCTCCGGCAACAAGTGCGAAAAAGGCGCCGGTCTGATTAAGAACGACAAGATTAATCTGTGCGCCTATAAGTACAAGAGATTGTTTGAATATTATCAACCGTTATCCAAAGAAAAAGCCCCGCGCGGCACGGTGGGAATCCCGCGGGCGCTCAATATGTATGAAAATTATCCACTGTGGTTTACGTTGCTGACACATTTGGGTTTCAGGGTGGAGCTGTCGGCGCCGTCTTCAAAGAAAATGTTTTTTGACGGCTATGGCTCCATCCCATCACAAACGGTGTGTTATCCGGCCAAGATGGCGCATGGGCATATCATGGATTTGATTGCCAAAAACGTTGATTATATCTTTTTTCCGTGTATTCCGCGGGAGCAAAAAGAGTTTGTCTCACAGGTGGATTGCTATAACTGTCCGGTGGTGACAGGGTATCCGGAGGTTTTGGCCAAGAATATTTCCGAGCTTGGCGAAAAAGGCATACCTTTTTTTGCACCGTTTTTGCCGTTGGATGAAAAGATTTTGGCAAGGCGTTTAAAGGCGGTGCCGTTATTTGCGGGGTTTTCGGCCTTGCAATTACGCATGGCGGTTAAACGAGCGTTTGTTGAGCTTAGGCGGTTTAAGAAAGATATTCGCCGCGCCGGAGAAGAGGCGGTTGAAAAACTGCGGCAGAACGGCGAATACGGTATCGTGCTGGCAGGACATCCGTATCATATTGATCCGGCGATTAATCACGGTATACCGGAGCTGATTAATTCTTGCGGGTTGTCGGTTTTAACCGAAGATTCGGTGGCGCATCTCAAGCCTAATCCGGAGGCTTTGCGGGTGCGCGACCAATGGACTTATCATGCGAGGCTTTACCGCGCCGGTGCTGTTACTGCTGAGAACGCCAATCTGGCAGTGCTGCAGTTAGTGTCTTTCGGCTGCGGGGTGGATGCGATTACCGCAGATCAGCTGGAGGAAATCGTGACATCAAAAGAGCGGCTCTATGCGCAGATTAAAATCGATGAGGGCGACAATCTCGGGCCGGCTAAAATCCGCATCCGCTCATTGCTGGCGGCGCTTAGGGATATGCAGCAACGGCAGCAGGAAGCCGCGCAGCAGCGACCGCAGCAACCGCCAGTGTTTACGCCGGAGATGAAAAAAACGCACACTATTTTGATTCCGCAATTGTCGCCGGTGCATTTTCAGTTTTTGGAGGCGGTATTTGCCAGCGAGGGCTACAAGGTGGCGCAGCTGCCTAAGGTTAGCAAAAGCGCGATTGAGCTTGGGTTGAAACATGTTAACAACGACGCCTGTTTTCCGGCGATTGTGGTTATCGGCCAGTTGTTGCAGGCTATCCGCGATGGCGATTATGACACGGATAAAATTGCGCTGTTGATTTCGCAGACCAGCGGCGGTTGTCGGGCGTCAAATTATGCCGGATTGCTGCGGCGGGCACTGGCACAATGCAATCTCGTTCATGTTCCGGTAATTACGCTTAATGTCAGCGGTCGGGCGGTCAATACCGGATTTGCTCCGGGGCGAAAAGTTTTGTTGCGCTCAATTATGGCCGGTTGTTACGGCGATGCGCTGATGCGGATGATTAATCGGGTGACGCCTTATGAGAAAAAGCCGGGAAGCACGCTTAAATTGACGGCCAAATGGGTTAAAATCATCAAAAAGAACTTGAAAGACGGCGATATTATCAAATTTAATGTTAATATGTTTCGGATGATACGGGCATTTGACAAGCTGCCGTTAAAGGATATGCCGCGTAAGCCGCGAGTTGGGCTGGTGGGCGAGATCTTGCTCAAATATCATCCGGATGCCAATAATCAGGCGGCGCGTATTATTGAACAGGAAGGCGGCGAGGCGGTGGTACCGGATTTGATGGACTTTATGCTGTATGGTTTTTATGATCATGTGTTCAACTACAAATATTTGCAGGGGTCGTGGAAAGCTTGTGCGGTAAGTTTGTTCAGTATTGCGTTTTTGGAGTTTTGCAGGGGATCGATGCGGCTTGGGTTTGCATTGTCTAGGCGTTTTGAACCGCCGGTGTTTTTCAAAAATTTGCGCAAAAAAATCCGCGGGCTGATTTCGCTCGGGCACCAGACCGGCGAGGGCTGGTTGTTGACGGCTGAGATTATTGAACTGTTGGAGGCCGGTGTCAACAATGTGTTGTGTATGCAGCCGTTTGGTTGTTTGCCGAATCATATTACCGGTAAGGGCTTTATCAAAGAGATTAAAAAGAAATTTCCCGAGGCTAATATCATGGCGGTGGACTACGATCCCGGCGCCAGTGAGACCAATCAGATCAACCGGATTAAATTGATGATGTCAATATCCAAAGAACAGGCAAAGAGCAAATAAAAAAAGAAAACCTCGTTGCGAGGTTTTCTTTTTTTTATTATAGCTACCACCAGTTTATGTTATCTGAAACTTGGCAGTTAAACGGGTCGGTGATGTTTATCATCGGTGTGGATAGAAATTGTATCTTACCATCCAGAACACTAAAGATATTGGCATCTGAATATACCCATCGCGATATCTTATCCGGCACAGAGGCGAAAAAATCGGCGTCGTGTTTGTAGCCGACCAATTTGTACTGAGGCACTTTTTTTACTCGCGGAATCTCGCAGAGCTCGTCTTTGCGGGCATAAAGGCTTGTTTCTTTTGCTTCGCGGTCTGACGGCAGGGACTGATCATCTTGCTGAAAAGCAAAGAAAATACCATGCTTTTGAGCCATCTGTTTGCCATAGAGATTAAAATCACCAACAAAAAGGTATTCGATACCAATTTCGTTGGTCAGCTTTTTGGGCGTGGCAATCTTTTTATTGTTGGCAACCGCAGTAATGTTGTCGTTTATTACGGTAATGTAATCGCCCTTGAAGTTTGCAATTTCGTCTTCTTTCAGGTTACAGAGGACGGCTCCTTCGGGAGTTCGCAATAATCTGTTAATGTCTTGCATTTTTAATAATTTTTAAGGTTAATATTGTTCTTTTGAATGTGGCAAATAATAATTCATGTCATTGCCGTATATAGCATGAATAGATTTTACAAACAAGAAAAATTTTTGAAAATTATTTTTTATATTGTGTTTTGAGTGTTAGTTTGTTTTATAGTAGGAATAAAGGTCAATAAGTGAAGATAAAGAAAAAAAGATGCTGCAGGATGAAATATTTAAAGACAAGGTACCACTTACGGATGAGCTTGAAAAATTTGGTTTTGTACGCAGCGATGTCGGCGAATATGTTTATGTTATGACGGTATTGAGCGGGCAGTTTCGGCTTAAGGTGGCTGTTGATGCGCAAGGTAAAGTTACAAGCCGAGTGTTTGATACGGATACCGGCGATGAATATGTGCTCTATCGTGCGGAAAGCGCCGCAGGGGCGTTTGTCGGCAAGGTGCGGACAGAATGCTGTGCGGTTTTGGAAAAAATTGCTGCAGAGTGTTTTATCGGTAAGGCTTTTAAAAGCTCGGGCGCGGTGGCAATTATCCGCCATGTTAAAGAGAAATATGGTGATAAATTGGAATTTTTGTGGGCCAACTTTCCCCGTAATGCTGTTTTGCGGCGACAGGATAACCGCAAATGGTATGCGGCGGTTTTGACTGTGGCGCAAAATAAAATCGGGCTTGCTGGGGATAACATTATTGAGATTGTCGATGTGCGGATGGCGCCGGAGGATGTGGCCGTTAGGGTTGATGGGCAAAGAATTTTCCACGGCTACCACATGAATAAAAAGCATTGGGTAACACTCTTGTTGGACGGTTCAATGCCGGAAGAAGAATTGCTGGCGCTGGTTGACGAAAGTTATGCGCTGGCCGCCAAGAAATAAAAAACATCAGCTGAATAGCTGATGTTTTTTATTTTGAAGTTAGTGCCGAGATTATTCTTCTTCAGTAGCTGGGGGTTCGCCGCCGATCATCTCCGAGCTCAAATGTCCGGCATCGGCTTTGATTTTGTTTTCAATCTCCAGCGCGATGTCAGGATGTTCTTTTAGGAAAATTTTGGCGTTTTCACGACCCTGGCCGATTTTGTCACCATTGTAGGAGAACCATGCGCCGGATTTTTCAATCACATTAGCCTTAACGCCGAGGTCAACCAGTTCGCCGGTTTTAGAAATGCCTTCGCCGTACATGATGTCAAAATCAACAACCTTGAACGGTGGGGCGACTTTGTTTTTGACAATTTTAACACGAGTTTGCGAACCGATAATGTCTTCTTTGTCTTTAATCTTGCCGGTGCTGCGGATGTCCAGCCTGACGGAGGCATAGAACTTGAGTGCGTTGCCGCCGGTGGTGGTTTCGGGATTGCCGAACATGACGCCTATCTTCATGCGGATTTGGTTGATGAAGATTACCAAAGTGTTGGAGCGGGCAATGGTTGATGTCAGCTTGCGCAAAGCCTGACTCATCAGGCGTGCCTGCAAACCCATGTGCGAATCGCCCATCTCGCCTTCAAGTTCGGCTTTGGGAACCAAAGCGGCAACCGAATCGACAACTAAAACATCAATTGCGCCGGAACGCACTAAAGTATCGGCAATTTCTAGAGCCTGCTCGCCGGCGTCCGGCTGCGAGATCAGCAGGTTTTCCAAATCAACGCCGATTTTTTTGGCATAAGACGGGTCCAGCGCGTGCTCGGCGTCAATAAAGGCGCAGGTACCTCCTTTCTTTTGTGCCTGAGCAACGACACTTAAGGCCAGAGTGGTTTTGCCGGAGCTCTCGGGGCCATAAATCTCGACGATGCGGCCGCGCGGCAAACCGCCGATGCCTAAGGCCATATCCAGTCCGAGCGAACCGGTTGAGATCCCCTCGATATCTACATGGGCATTGTCCTGCCCCATTCTCATGATTGAACCTTTGCCGAAAGCTTTTTCGATCTGGCTTAGGGCTGCGTCTAGTGCTTTTTCTTTGTCCATAAAAGTTACTCCGTATTTTTTAGAATCGTTATATCATTAATATGTTCTAATAATGTTCTTTTTGCAAGGATTTTTTTCGCCGATGCTGATTTTTTCTTTCAGCTGCGGGAATTTTTTTTGCTTTTTCAAGCTCTTTTAGGCGTTCGTTGTCCTTATATTCGCCAAGAGCCGCGGTAACGGCAGCGCCGAAGATAACTACGGCCCAGCTCAAATACAGCCAAAGCAAAAGTAGCGGAATGGCGGCCATGGCACCGTAGAGCGTGGCATAAACGACCGAGGAAGCAATAAAGGTGCTGAATACTTTGCGCATGATATAGATGCCGGCAAGGGCAATCAGCGCTCCCCAAAAAGCGTGCATAAAACGGACTTTTTTGTTGGGAACCAGAATATAAACCAGCATTAATGTCAAAAGGGTAAATAATCCGGGAAGCATCAGTTGAACAAAGGAACCGACGCCGTATTCTTCGGGAAAAAGTTTTTGCAGCGTGAAAAAATAGCCCTTGAGCGATACGCCGACGCCATAGAGCAGAGGGCCTAAAGTTATTACTGTCCAGTAGAGGGTAATTTTGGTTTTGATGCTGCGAGGTTTGTAAACCTTAAAAATGTAGTTGAAAGAATTTTCAATGGTTGAAAGCAGCAGGATGGATGTGACGACAATACCGATGACGCCGATGGTGGTAAGCTTGGCGGTGGCGGAGATAAATTCGTTGAAATATTGGGTAACCTCTTGTCCGATGGCAGGAACCATGTTTTGAATAAGCGTTTCTTGCAGGTGGCTTCTGATATCGCTGAAGACAGGAAAGGCAGAAAAGATAGCCAGGCTGATGGCAAACAAAGGCACAATCGCGATTAATGATGTGTAACTTAAGGATGAGGCTACCCGCAAAATATTCTCGGTTTGGATACGGGATATGATAAAACGGAAAAAATCTTTAACAGTATTGAAGCCGGTGGCAATTTTGGCATAGTTAAAATTCATGTTTGTCCTTAGCCTCTAAAAAAGATGTTTACAAATTTATGCAAATTTTATAGAAGTTTACACTATATTGCAAGAGCCTAAAAACCTAATTGTGTATTGTGCGGCAATATGTGTTGTGTGGAGATAATATAAGGACTGAAAGCAAATGTTAAAACCTTTGATGGAAGGAAAAAAAGGCCTGATTATGGGATTGGCCAATGATAAGTCTATTGCGTGGGGAATTGCGCAGGCTTTGAATGAGCACGGAGCGCAGCTGGCAATATCTTATCAGAATGAGGCTTTGGAAAAGAGGGTGAAACCTTTGGCGGCACAATTGGATAAAGAACCTTTGCTGCTGCAATGTGATGTGTCGGACAGCGCCAGCGTAGAATCTTGTTTTAAGAAATTGGCTGATGAATGGGGCAAGATTGATTTTTTGGTGCATGCAATTGCTTTTTCTGACAGGAATCAACTGCGCGGTCGGACGATTGATACCACGCGCGATAATTTTGCCATGACAATGAATATTTCATGTTTTTCGTTTTTGGAGGCTTGTAAATATGCGTCGCCGTTGATGGCGGACGGTGGTGCAGTGGTAACGTTGACTTATATGGGGTCGGAGCGCGTGTTGCCGAATTATAACATCATGGGTGTTGCCAAGGCGGCTTTGGAAGCGGCGGTGCGGTATGCTGCGATGGATATGGGCGAACAGGGCGTGCGGGTGAATGCGATTTCAGCCGGACCGGTAAAGACTTTGGCCGCTTCGGGTATTGGAGATTTCAGAAAAATGCTGCACTGGAATGCGCTGAACTCAGCATTGGAGCGCAATATTACACCGGAAGAAGTCGGCTATGCGGCACTCGGATTGTTATCGGATTGCGGCACCGGCATTACCGGTGAGGTTTTGCATGTTGATAGCGGCTACCATATTCAGGGAATGCTCCGGATGAAGAATATAGATCGAGATGTTGAGGTTTTGACCGAAGGTTAAAAATGGCAAAAGAAAAGACAAAAGTGCTGAGCTTGGCGCGGCAAGAAACAGTAAGAATATTGCTTAAGTTGGTAATTTGGACGTTTGCATTGTTCGGGCTTTTGTTTATTTTGCTGTTGATGTGTTTGGTTGGGCTTTTGCGAACTGATATCGGCACAGTGGGGCCATTGCCCAAAAAGATGATTTTGCAAATTGATTTTGATACGGCACCGGCTGAAATTAAGCCGGATGATTTGACGGCTGCTTTTTATGGCGGCGGAGCGTCTTTTTTTGAGTTGATGCAGGTTTTGGCAATGGCCGGCACAGATGAGAGAGTTGAGGCCGTTGTCGGCAAAATCGGCGTGTCCGATCTGAGTTTGGCTCAAGTTCAGGAATTGAGAGGGCAGATTAAATATTTACGAACCAAAGGCAAAAAAACTTATTTGTTTTC
The DNA here is from genome assembly GCA_944393715.1 of uncultured Alphaproteobacteria bacterium. Taxonomy (GTDB): domain Bacteria; phylum Pseudomonadota; class Alphaproteobacteria; order RF32; family CAG-239; genus CAZU01. The sequence goes on along the minus strand of CALYBB010000013.1, from coordinate 14,536 downwards.
GGAGGGATTTGGCTCTTTTGGCGGCGGAACGGCGGAATATTATTTGGCTTCGGCGTTTGACGAGATTGTTTTGCAGCCTAGCGGAGAAGTCGGTATTACGGGGATTGGCATTGAGATGCCTTTTGTCAAAGGTTTGTTGAATAAGATAGGTATTGAACCGGAATTTTATGCAAGATATGAGTATAAAAATGCTTTTGTGCCGTTTACCGATACAGATATGTCGCCGCTTTTGAGAAAAGAATTCGGCCGATTGGGCGGGGATTTGTTTGATCAGATTGTTGGTGATATTGCCAAAGACCGAAAAATTGAGCCGCAACGTTTGCGAAAGTTGATTGATGAGGCACCGCTTGATGCCAAGCAGGCCACGGAGGAAAAGCTGGTTGACCGGTTGGATTATCAGGAAAGGTTTATGCAGGATTTAGAAGAGAAATATAATGCCAAGCGCACGGACTGGCAGAATTATTTGACTGGATTGGAGCCTGTTGGACAAGGTTCACCGGTGGTTGCCATGGTGATTATTGAGGGAGAAATTGCCGAAGGGGATAGTTCTTTGCCATCATGGGAAGGGGAACCTGTTACCAGCGCGGACAGTTTTGTTGCGCAGTTGACGGAGGTTGCTGCGTTGGAGAATCTAAAGGCTGTGGTGTTGCGGATTAATTCGCCAGGGGGCAGTTATGCCGCAGCCGATGAAATGAGGCAAGCTTTGAAGGATTTTAAGCAAAAGACAAAAGTTCCGGTAGTGGTTTCAATGTCGTCTTATGCGGCGTCGGGCGGTTATTTTGTTGCACTGCCTGCCGATAAAATTTTGGCACAGCCGGCAACTTTGACGGCATCCATAGGTGTGGTCGGCGGCAAGCCGGTTTTAAGCGGTTTATGGAATAAACTCGGGGTGCGTTGGAACGGTGTTTATTTTGGTAATAATGCAGGGATTTTGAGCCTGAACAAATCCTTTACGTCGGAAGAGAGAAAAATTTTTGAAAAATCGCTGGACAATATTTATCGGGATTTTACGTCTAAGGTTGCAGATGCGCGCCATATAAAGCCGGAAGAACTTGATAAGTTGGCAAGAGGTCGGGTTTTCAGCGGCCGGCAGGCGGCAAAAAACGGTCTGATTGACGGTATTGGTGGTTATGATGAGGCTTTGACCGCAGCGGTCCGAGCCGCAGGTATGGATATAAGTCAGCCGATGCGCTTGGAGGTCTTTCCGCGGCCGAAAACCATGCAGGAGAAGATTGCCGAATTGATCGGTACGGTGCCGTCGGCGGTCGTATCGAAGCTAAAAGCATATAACAGGCTTGATAAAAATATATTTGGTGTGTTACAAAGATTAAACTATGATGCGGTGATGTTGCCGTTTGAAATTCAGTATTGATGGGAAGGGTAAGATGTCTGTAGATGTGCAAACTGTTAAGCGAATCGCCTCATTGGCAAAGTTGAAGATTGATGAGGATAAAGCGCCGGCGGCAGAAATCGAGTTTAATAAAATTCTGCAATGGGTAGACCTACTGAAAGAAGTTGATACAAGCAGTGTTGAACCGTTGGTTTCGGTCAACGAGAATTTTTTGGAGATGCGTCGGGATGAAGTTACCGAGGGCAATCAGGCCGAAGCTGTTTTGGCTAATGCGCCACTGAAAGAGTATGGTTATTTTGCGGTGCCTAAAGTTATTGAGTGAAAATTCTGCGGCTTGGGCTTTTTGTGAAGAAAGATAACAAAATTATCGGCATAATATGGAAAACAAGATGACGGATTTAACAAAACTGACAATTGCGAAAGCTCGCGAGGGCTTAAAGAAAAAAGAATTTACGGCAGTTGAACTTGCTGAAAGTTATATTAAAAATATGGAACTTAAACGCGGTCTTAATGCTTATGTTTGTGAGACACCGGAAAAAGCGTTGGAGCAGGCAAAGGCCAGCCAAGCTAAAATTGACGCCGGACGGGGTGGAGATTTGGAAGGAATTCCCTTAGGAATTAAGGATTTGTTTTGTACTCAGGGTATTGCAACGACAGCTTGTTCAAAGATTTTGCAGGGGTTTGTGCCGCCGTACGAATCGACGGTTACGGCAAAATTGCTGGCAGCCGGAGTCAATTTTTTGGGCAAATTGAATATGGATGAGTTTGCCATGGGCGGCAGTAATGAGACTTCGGCTTTTGGGCCGGTTGTCAATCCGTGGAGCAAGGATAAGCCTTTGGTTGCGGGAGGGTCGTCCGGCGGGTCGGCTGCGGCGGTGGCGGCGGAGATGTGTGCGGCAGCGACCGGAACGGATACCGGCGGTTCTATCCGCCAGCCGGCGGCTTTTTGCGGCGTAACGGGAATTAAGCCGACATACGGGCGGTGTTCGCGCTATGGTATTATTGCTTTTGCTTCGTCGTTGGATCAGGCAGGGCCGATTGCCAAAGATGTACGCGACTGCGCGATTATGCTCAAAAATATGGCGGGGCATGATGTCAAAGATTCAACTTCGGCAAAAAATATGGTGCCGGATTTTGAAAAAGTGCTCGGCGGTGATATCCGCGGTTTGCGTATCGGTATTCCCAAAGAATATCGTCCGGCGGGGTTGAATGAGGAAATAGCCGCTTATTGGGATAAGGCTGCGGCCATGCTAGAGGATCAAGGTGCGAGAATTGTCAATGTTTCATTGCCGCATACAAAATATGCGCTGGCAACCTATTATATTATTGCGCCGGCGGAAGCTTCGAGTAATTTGGCGCGCTATGACGGTGTGCGTTATGGCAAGAGGATTGATGGCGAGCATTTGGAAGATATGTATGTTAATACACGGACAGCCGGTTTTGGTGCCGAAGTTAAGCGCCGGATTATGATCGGTACTTATGTGTTGTCGGCCGGTTATTATGATGCTTATTATCTCAAAGCACAGAAAGTGCGTCGACTGATACGCGACGATTTTGTTAGAGCCTTTGAACAATGCGATGTGATTTTGACGCCGACGGCACCGACGGCTGCCTTTGCCATTGGCGACAAGACAATGAGACAAGATCCGATTAATATGTGGCTGAATGATGTGTTTACGGTTTCGGTATCGTTGGCTGGTTTGCCGGCGATGAGTCTGCCTATAGGCTTAAATAAAAATGGTTTGCCTTTAGGAATGCAAATTATTGGTCGGGCATTTGACGAAGAAACGGTCTTTAAGGCCGCAGAAGTTTTGGAGAAACAGGCCGGTTTTAAGGGAGCGAAGTAAGATGAGCGGAATGGTTATCAAAGGCAAGACCTGCGATTGGGAGATTGTTTGCGGATTGGAAATCCATTGTCAGATTATTTCAAAGTCGAAAATATTTTCCGGCGCGTCGACGCATTATGGTTCGGATGTCAATCAAAATGTGTCGTTTGTTGATGCCGGTATGCCCGGAATGCTGCCGGTTTTGAATGAAGAATGCGTGCATCAGGCGATTAAGACAGGTTTGGGGTTAAATGCCAAGATTAATAAGTATTCGGCTTTTGCGCGAAAGAACTATTTTTATGCCGATTTGCCGCAGGGGTATCAGATTACGCAATTTGAGTATCCGATTGTCGGCGAGGGGTTTGTCAAAATTGAGTTGGAAAACGGCGAAAACAAAAATATCGGGATTGAGCGGCTGCATATTGAGCAAGATGCCGCCAAATCGATTCATGATATATCGCCGACCAAAACATTTATCGATTTAAACCGTTCGGGCGTCGGGTTGATGGAAATTGTAACTAAGCCGGATTTTAGAGCACCTGAAGAGGCCGGTGCGTTTTTGCGCAAGCTACGTTCGATTGTGCGGTATCTCGGAACTTGCGACGGTAATATGGACGAAGGCTCTATGCGCTGTGATGCCAGTATTTCGGTGCGGCCGGTCGGCAGCAGTGAGCTGCGGCCGCGGGCGGAAGTTAAAAACGTTAACTCAGTTAAATTTGCGATGCAGGCGATTGAGTTTGAAGCTAAAAGACAGGTTGAGATTTATGAAAATGGCGGGGAAATGCGCCAACAAACCTGTCAGTTTAACCAGATGACAGGGCAGACCAAATTTTTGCGTTTTAAGGAGTTTTCGGATGATTACCGTTATTTTCCGGAACCGGATTTGCCGCCTTTGGTGTTGAGCGATGAGTTTATTGAAGAAATTAAACGTGGTATGGTTGAACTGCCAGATGCCAAAAAAGAGCGCTTTGTTAGGGAACTGGGGTTAACGCCGTATGATGCTGGTGTGATTTGCGAAAACAAGGAAATGGCGGAGTTTTTTGAAAAAGCTGCCAAAGGACACGAGGCTAAAAAGGTGGCTAACTGGCTGATGGGCGATTTTTTTGCGATGTTGAATGAAAAACATCTGGGTCTTGAAGAATCGCCGATTTCGGCAGAAAATCTTGGCAATTTGGTTGAGTTAATTACGCAAAATGTGATTAACGGTAAGACTGCCAAAGATGTGTTTGCGATTATGGTCGAGACCGGCGAGGCGCCGGAAAAAATTGTTGAGGAACGTGGCTTAAAACAAGTGACCGACAGCGGCGCGATTGAAAAAGTGATTGACGAGGTAATTGCCGCCAATCCTGATAATGTTGCGGCCTATCGCGGCGGCAAAACGGCGCTGATGGGCTGGTTTGTGGGGCAGGTGATGAAAGCCAGCGGCGGCAAGGCTAATCCGGGAATGGTCAATCAGCTGCTAAAACAAAAGCTGGGGTAGGATGGTATTTGCCCGTTGAAAATAAATATAAAAAATGCTTGATTTTTAAAAGCTTTAGATATATAAACGCAGAGCGAACCGAGTGGACGGGCTGTTTGGTATGCCTGTCGGCTCTTGGAAAATCCATAATTAATAATGAAAGGGATTTAAATGCCAAAGTTAAAAACCAAAAGTGCGGTTAAGAAACGTTTCGGCGTTACCGGAACCGGAAAGTTGAAAAGAAATTTTGCGTATAAGAGACACTGCCTCTTCTGCAAAACTCAGAAAATGAAAAGACAAGCGCGTGGAACGACCTTGGTGGATGTTTCCGATGTTAAGATTGTCAAACAGTTTTTACCTTATTTGTAGGAGTTGATAGAAGATGTCTCGTGTAAAAAGAGGTGTTACGGCGCATGCGCGCCATAAAAAAGTGCTGTCGATGGCTAAGGGTTATCGCGGCCGCAATAATAACGTTTTTCGCGTCGCTGTTGAAAAAGTTGAGAAAGCTTTGCAGTATGCTTATCGCGACAGACGCACCAAAAAAAGAAATTTCCGCAGTTTGTGGATTCAGCGTATTAATGCTGCAGCACGGTTGCATGATATGACCTATTCCCGATTTATGAACGGGCTCGCCAAGGCTGGTATTGAGCTTGATCGTAAGGTGTTGGCCGATATCGCCGTTAAGGAGCCCGAAACATTTACCAAACTTGTTGAACAGGTTAAGGCTTCTTTAAGCAAATAGTTTTTGGAAAAAAGGGAAACGTAAAAAAGAGTCAGCTTGTGAAAACAAGACGGGCTCTTTTTTGAGTTTAAAGGCAGGATTATGGAAAGTATCGAAAATTTGAAGGAAAGGACGCTTGAACAAATCGCAACGGCGTCTGGTATTAAGACTCTTGATGAAATAAAAGTGGCTGTTTTGGGCAAAAAAGGCTGTTTGACCGAGCAGATGAAGGGCTTGTCGGCTTTGGATATTGAGGTCAGAAAACAGTTTGGACAGCAATTAAATACAATAAAAAATGAAATCGAACAGGCTTTGGAAAACAAAAAGCAGGAATTGTCTGCCAGAGAATTGGAAGAAAAGCTGAAAAAGGAAAGTATTGATGTTACATTGCCGGTTCGGAGCGAAAATATCGGTCGGATTCATCCGGTTTCAAAAATTTATGAAGAAGTCGTCGCAATTTTCGGTGAGATGGGGTTTGAGGTTGCCGACGGGCCGGATATTGAAGATCAATTTCATAATTTTAATGCACTTAATACGCCGGCTAATCATCCGGCGCGTCAGATGCAAGATACTTTTTATATTCCCAATCTGGAAAGCGATAATTTTGATGACAGCTATGTTGTCAGAACCCAGACTTCGGCTGTGCAAATCCGTACGATGGAGAAAAAACAGCCACCGATACGCATTATTGCGCCGGGGCGGACGTATCGGTCTGATTATGATGCCACGCATACGCCGATGTTTCATCAGGTGGAGGGGTTGGTTGTTGATAAAGTAACGACTTTTGCCAACCTCAAAGGTTGTCTGTATGATTTTGTTAAAGCCTTTTTCGAACTGGATGATATTCCGGTGCGTTATCGTCCGTCGTATTTTCCTTTTACGGAGCCTTCGGCGGAGATGGATATCGGCTGCAAGAAGAGCAAAACAGAACTTAAAATAGGTGCCGGCAACGATTGGTTGGAGATTTTGGGGTGTGGTATGGTGCACCCGAATGTGTTGAAAGCCTGTGGTATTGATCCGGAAGAATATCAAGGTTTTGCTTTTGGTATGGGTTTGGATCGGCTGGCGATGTTGAAGTACGGTATTCCGGATTTACGAACCTTTTTTGAGTCAGATGTGCGCTGGCTGAAACATTACGGATTTATGCCTTTGGACGAATCGTCAATGACTGGCGGATTAAGCAACAACGGTGGTTTGGCAAGGTAGGAGAGATAAAATGAAGTTTACGTTATCGTGGTTAAAGGAACATTTGGATACGGAAGCAAATGTTGAGCAAATTGCCGAAACCCTGACTAAGATTGGTTTGGAAGTGGAAGAAGTTATTAATCCGTTTGAAAATATGAGCGGATTTACGACTGCCCGAGTTGAGGATGTGCAAAATCATCCGGATTCGGATCATTTACATGTTTTGACAGTCAATGACGGCAAAGAAGTTTTGCAGGTCGTCTGCGGTGCACCGAATGTCAAAAAAGGCATGGTCGGTATTCTGGCTCACGTGGGGGCGTATATTCCGCTGTTTAACGAAAAAATTAAAGTTGGCAAAATGCGCGGCGTGGAGAGCTTCGGTATGATGTGCGCCGAAGATGAAATCGGCGTCGGTACGGATCATGAGGGCATTATTGAGCTGCCGGCTAATGCACCGATAGGTTTGGCTCTGTCTGAAGTTTATCAGGCTGATCCGGTGTTTGATATATCAATTACGCCTAATCGAGCGGAGTGTTTGGGAGTGCGCGGTATAGCGCGTGATTTGGCCGCGGCGGGGCTTGGAAGATTAAAACCCTTGAAAATAAACAAGCTCGTCAACAGCTTTAAGTCCCCGATCAAAGTAAAGGTTGAAGATTTTAAGGCTTGTCCGGTGTATACGGCACGCTATATTCGCGGTGTTAACAATAAGGCTGAAACCCCGAAGTGGATGAAAGACCGGCTGACGGCTATTGGATTGCGTTCAATATCGCCGCTGGTTGATGTTACCAATTATGTTAACTATGATTTGGCGCGACCGCTGCACGTTTTTGATGCTGATAAGCTTAAAGGCGATATTTGTGTGCGGATGGCCAAAGACGGTGAAAAATTCGTGTCTTTGGATGACAAAGAATATGTATTGGACAACCAATCGCTTGGTATTTGTGATGATGAGGGTGTTCAGTGTCTTGGAGGTATTATGGGCGGGGCAGCCAAAGGTTGTTCCGAAGAGACGGTTAATGTGCTGCTTGAAAGTGCTTTATTTGCACCGACATGCATTGCTCGAACGGGACGTAAATTTCAGATTGATTCAGATTCGCGTTATCGTTATGAACGCTGGGTTGATCCAAACTCAAATGTCTTGGGGTCGGATTATGCCACGCAGTTGATTTTGGAGGTTTGCGGCGGTGAGGCATCGGATATTGAAATTGCCGGTGAGGAAAATTATCAGCCGGTGACGACTTTTGTTCGACCGGCAAGATTAAAAAGCTTTATTGGCATGGAAGTTGCCGCTGATAAAATCGTTGAAATATTAACGCGTCTGGGTTTTGAGACCAAGGAAGAGGGTGATAAGATTTGGGCGACTTCACCGACATGGCGCGGCGATATAGAGGGCGAACATGATTTGGTTGAAGAAATTGTGCGGATGATCGGGCTTGATGAAGTTCCTGCCGAATCGATGCCGAGGTCTTATTTTCCGGTGCAGGTTTTGAAACCGGAACAGCGGCGGGTGGTAACGGTTAAGCATGAGTTGGCATCGCGAGGCCTTTTGGAAACCGTAACATGGAGTTTTACCGATTCACGTTTGGCTAAAGATTTTCGCCGCGGCGGCGAGGCTGTTCTGTTATGTAATCCGATTACGGCAGAGCTTGATGAAATGCGGCCTTCGGTTCTGGTTAATTTGTTGCTGGGACTTAAAAATAATATAGCCAGAGGCTATGCTAATGTCAGCCTGTTTGAATGCGGACCGGAATTTTATGGTCGTAAGCCCGGAGAACAAAAATTGGTGGCCGGCGGAATTCGCAGCGGCATGACCAGCAAAAAGCATTGGCTTAAAGAAGAACGGTTGTTTGATGTTTTTGATGTAAAGGCTGATGCTTTGGCTGCCGTTGCTGCGGCTAATGGTCCGTATGACAGTGTGCGGATATCAACTGACGCACCGGCTTATTATCATCCGAGCAGGAGCGGGGCTTTGCGTTTGGGTAATAATGTGATAGCTTATTTTGGTGAGTTGCATCCTTTGGTTTTGAAAAAATTTGGTTTGAAACAGCGGGTGGAAGCTTTTGAAGTGTTTTTGGACAACATTCCGTTACCGCGCAATAATAAGGATAAGGCAAAAAAGAGGCTTGAGTTGTCGGCATTGCAGCCGGTTGATAAAGATATGGCTTTTATTGTCGATGCCTCGGTGCAAGCTGACGATATTATAGCGGCGGCTAAAAATGCCGACCGCCAATATATCACCAGTGTAGGGATATTTGATGTTTATGAAGGCGAGAATTTGCCGAAAGACAAAAAATCCGTTGCTTTGACATTGACATTTCAACCAAAAGAGATGACTTTTAGTGATCAGGATATTGAGACGTTGATTACGAAGGTTGCGGTTGAAGTTAAAAAGAAAATTGTTTCGGCTCAATTGCGTGATGCATAAAAAGAATTTCTTAAAAAATCCTCGCAGTAGCGAGGATTTTTTAAGATAAGCGATTTTCAATTCCTTGAAAATATTCTACAGTCGCCGGCGATAATTTTGCAGCTGCCTCGCGATCGCAGACAATGATGCCGTGAGGATGTTGTTGCAAAGCCGTTATGGTCCATATGTGATTAACACAGCCTTCAATACCCTGACGAATAGCTTCGGCTTTGCCGCTGCCGGTGGCGGTAATTATAACTTCGTCGGCATCCATAATTGTTCCGACGCCTATGGTCAAGGCTTGAGTCGGAACTTTTCTGATGTCGTTGTCAAAAAAACGAGAGTTATCTTTAATTGTCGAAGGAGCCAGTGTCTTTATCCGCGTGCGGGAGTTAAGCGAAGAAAAAGGTTCATTAAAGGCTATATGCCCATCTGATCCGACTCCGCCCAACATCAGATCAATTCCGCCGTAAGCTTTGATAGTTTTTTCGTAATTTTCGCACTCGGCAGCGTAGTCTTTGGTCATACCGTTTAGGATATGGATATTTTTGGGATGGATGTTTATGTAACTGAAGAAATTTTCAGACATAAAATAATGATAACTATTTTTGTCTTCAGGCGACAGGCCTACGTATTCATCCATGTTGAAAGTTACAATATGCTCAAAAGACACACGTTTTTGCTGATAAAGTTTGATTAGCTCTTTGTATATTCCTAGGGAGGTCGAACCGGTCGGAAGTCCTAGAACGAAAGGTTTTTTGGCTGTCGGGGCGGCTTTTTTTATGCGATAAGCCACATATCCGGCAACCCATGATGAACAGTCTCTGGCCGAATCTCTGATGATGACGCGCATTATTTTTTTCCTTTAACAAATTGTCCGTTGATAATGGTATAAAGCAGATTTAGGTTTTTGTCCAGCACGATAACATCTGCATCATGTCCGGGGATGAGCAGTCCCTTAGTTTTTTGTCCCATAATCTGTGCCGGATTGGTAGAGGCCATACGGACAGCTTTTTCGATCGGGATTCCCCAAGAAATCAGATTGCGAAACCCGTCAAGCATGGAAATAGCCGAACCGTTGATGACATGGTCTTCTTTGCGGTAGAAACATTTATCCAGATAAAGATCCGGCGTTTTGGATAAGTCGGTTTTGGCCGGATAAAGCGCATCGGTTATCAGGACTATTTGGCTTAACGGTTTGCTTTTCATTAGCAGGTTAATAAGATGTGGGTTGACATGAACACCGTCACCGATAATTTCGCAAGATATTTCTGGATGGATGAGTGCAGCTCCGACAACCCCCGGTTCGCGGTGATGCATCGGTCGCATGGCGTTAAATAAATGGGTGACGTGCATGATGCCGGCTTGCAATCCTTCCATCATCTGATCATAGGTGGCGTTGGTATGACCGGCCTGCAAGACAATGCTTTTTTCGAGACAGAAAAGAGCCAGTTCGCGCATGCCTTTTAATTCTGGCGCAACGGTCATGTTTATTAATTTTCCTTTGCAAGCTTTATAGAGACGTTGCATCAGCTCCAGATCGACAGGAGAGATGCCGTCTGCTGTTTGAGCGCCGATGCGTTCCGGCGACAAAAAGGGGCCTTCAAGGTGAAGCCCTAAGATATTGGCTCCTTTTTCTTTGCCCATTGCCAGAGTGATGGCTTTTATTTTTTTTAGCAGGTCTTTTTCTTGAGCAGTGCAGCAAGTCGGGATGAAAGATGTGACTCCATATTCGGGCAGGACCTCAGACATGTGTAATATAGATTTATAATCAGCATCATCAGCACCGCTTCCGCCGATGCCGTGGATGTGCGTGTCTATCATGCCCGGCATGACATAAGCACCGTTGACATCAATAATTTTAACTTTTGGGGAAAATATTTTTTGGCGGAATCTTTCTTCGTTGTAGACATCGGCAATTTTATTGTCTTTGATATAGACGGCACAATTGTGCATGATCGAAAAACCTGTCAAAACAGTTGCATTGTGCAGACAGATAGCCGTTTTCATTGTTTTGTGTTCCTTAAGTTAAAATTCAATACGGACAATAACCCGACGATTTTTAATTCGATTTTCGGGAATTGGTTCGCCATAGGGATTTTTGTTGGGGTATGCCGGCGAGATTTCTGCTAATCCGACGGCTTTGAAACGATTGACGTCCATGTCGTTGCCAATCATGGTCCGGACGACCGCGCCGGCACGAGCTCCGGACAGTTCCCAGTTAGAAGGCAATGTTTCTGATTCATTAGTATCGTCGGTGTGTCCTTCGACAGAAATACGATATTTTTTGTATTTGCTGGAATTGAGCAACAGCGATATTTTTTTGATGACAGGGAGGGCTTCCGGTTTCAGAATAACGGAGCCTTTGTCAAATAAGTTGATAGAGGCCATTTCTAACGTTGCGCCGTTGGCATCGGAAGATATGATAACGCCATCTTGTTCCAGATTCAGATCTTTAACGTCGTTGATAAAATTGGTAATGTTGCCTGATTCATCTTCCAGTCCACCGTTGCCGAAAGCTGCCGCCAAAGCATATTGGATTTGTGCTGCTTTGTTTTTATCTAAACTTGAGGAGGCAAATAACACGATAAACAAAGCCAAAAGCAATGTTAATAAATCCGAGTACGGAATAAGCCATGTCTCGTCAGCGTGTTCTTCGTGATGCGGCGCGTCAGGTTTCTTTTTTACCATGATTTTACCCTTTATTGTTTAATGGTTAAGCATCTCTCATAGATTTACGTTCGGCCAGTGGAATATATGCCTGCAAACGGGATTCTATGGCGATTGATGAAGCGCCTTCCTGCAAAGCCAGAGCGCCTTCAAGCACCATGCGTTTAAGTTCGACTTCTTCGGCATTAAGTTGTTTGAGCTTGTTGGCAAAGGGGTGCCAACAGACATAACCAGTGAAAATACCGAGCAAAGTGGCAACAAAGGCTGCAGCAATGGAGTGACCAAGTTGATCAATATCGCTTAGGTTGCCTAAAGCCGCAATCAAGCCGATAACTGCGCCCAAGACGCCCAAAGTCGGTGCGTACATACCGCACTGGGCAAAAATTTGAGCTCCGGAGCGATGGCGCTCTTCCATTTGTTTAATCTCGGCATCAACGACATTGTAAATAAAATCAGCATTAAAGCCATCAGCAACCATGGTCATGGTTGAGCGGATAAAAGGGTCTGCCACATCGTTAGCCTTTTTTTCAATGGCCATGACACCTTCTTGTTTGGCCGCTTTGGCCGTGGCAACAAACAATTCCAAGACTTCTTGCTTGGATGTTAGATGCTGGCCGACAAAAAGCAGCTTGAGCAATTTGGGAAATTTTTTGAGCTCGTGCATCGGAAAAGCGTTGAAAATTGCTGCCGCTGTTCCGGCAAAAATAATCAAAAAAGCTGCAGGGTTAATCAGGGCGTGAGGATCTGCACCTTTGAGCGCCATACCGGTGCCAACTGCGGCAATGCCGCCAATAAAACCAATCCATGTCGATTTTTCCATGTTTTTCATCCCGTTTGTAAATTCAATACTGAGCTTTATTATAGATTTTATGTTTTAATTTTAGGTTAAAATCGGTTGATGAAAGAAAGAAGCAATTCAAATCCTGCGAGCCTGCACAACAAAAAAACACCGCACGAGGCGGTGTCTTTTTATTGGCGATCTCGAGAGGATTCGAACCTCTGACCCACAGCTTAGAAGGCTGTTGCTCTATCCAGCTGAGCTACGAGACCTTGCGTTGTTGCGTAACAAAAAACATATTTTCAGCTTAAAGTCAAGCGATTGTTGTGAAAAAAATACTTAATTATATAGTTAACACTTGACAAGTTTGATATATATAATTATTACTATATATAGTTTTTGATATATTTTCAGGAGTCAAAGATGAAAAAAGCTAAAGATGTTAAAGAGTTTGTTGAGAGAATCGATGCAACCAAAAAAGTTAATCCGAAAGATTTGTCATCAGATCAGGATTTGACAATTGCCATTATGAACTTGATTTCAATTGAGGAGCATTTGGTGTTTTCCGGCGCCAAAACCGGCAAAACCTCTTTTTATGATTTGATTCAGGATATTCGCGAGCTGCGTAAGAATCTGATGCAGCGCGTTATTCCGGCGTATGAGGGCGAGGTGTGGTGTATATCCAAACATCTGTTGGCCTCATCAATGCGCCTGATGGAGGTCGGAACCAAGCGACAGTCTTTGGGGCATAAGGACGAAGCCTACAAGTTGTTTAATCAGGCTTATGATTTGTATTGTCTGTTTTGGGGCTTGAATATGAAGATGCTTGATGTTGAAGACGTTAAGTGGGTTGAGGATAATATGGAAGACATTAAGAAAATATCGGCACAGCTGGAAAAAGTCGAAGCGCCGAAAATTAAAGAAAAAGTTGCCGAAGCCCCCAAACAAGGCGGCGCTCTGGCTAAAATGAAAGCTTTTGTCCGCAAGGCGGTTGATTGTTGTATTGAATAAAAGGAATAAAGATAATGCATAAGTTATTGAAATTGTTTGCTGTTCCGGTTTTTGTTTTGGCAAGCGCCGGTAAAGCCATGGCTAATCCGGCGTGTGCGGTGTGTACGGTCGCGGTCGGAGCATCGCTGGAGGTTGCGCGCCAATACGGTTTTGACGATGCCGTGGTCGGGGTGTGGGCCGGTGCTTTTTTGGCCTTGATGGGCTATTGGCTGATTTTGTGGTTTGATAAGAAGAACTGGCATTTTGCCGGTCGAGATTTTATTTTGATGGCTGTATCCGTCGGGGTTATCGGCGGCATGTATGTCGAGATTCCGTATCAGCCGCGGGTTATCGGTATCTTTTATCTTGATCCGCTGTTGTTCAGTACCATTCTCGGGGCGTTGGTCTTTATCTATGTATCCAAATTTTATCAATGGATGAAAGCCAAAAACGGCGGGCACGCGCATTTTCCGTTTGAAAAAGTGGTGTTGCCGGTGGTGGCTTTGGCGCTTTGCAGCGCGTATTTTTACTATTGTCCGATTTCCGGCAATACGGCGGCCGGTTTGGGTGACGTTTCGGAATTGTACGAGTTTGCGGAGGAATAAAATGCGGCGGTTTTTATCAGCTTTAACGGTGGTTTTGCTTCTGTCAGCCTGCGGCAAAACGGAAAATGGTTTGGTGGATGATAAGGTTTATTTTTTCTTTTCCAACACCTGTCCGCATTGTCATCACGCGCTGGAGTATATTAATGCTAAATATCCGAATTTGGAAATGGCGATGGTTAATGTCGGTAATCCGGAGGGGCTTGATTTGCTGGTTAAGGCGGCGCAGAAATTTAAACTCGGCAATAATGTCGGCACACCGCTGATTGTTTTCGGTGATAAATATCTGATGGGCTGGACCAGTGATTATGAGGACGAGTTTGACGAATATGCGCGTCCGTACGCCGAAGCAGGACAATAATCATGGATCAACCACTGCCTGATGAAATTATGAAAAAAGCGGCCAGAGGGATAAGCTATATCGCTCATCCCTTAAGGCTGCGGATATTGGAGTTTTTGGACGTCAACGGCGCGTCATCGGTTTCGGCGATTGCCAAAGGCGTCGGCGAAGAGCAGGTTATCATCTCGCAGAGCCTGAAAAAGCTGCGCG
>CALYBB010000012.1 GCA_944393715.1 uncultured Alphaproteobacteria bacterium | reverse complement strand
CGACACGCTTAGGCTTCGTGAGTTGTTGGCTCAAGACAAAGATCTGTACAGTTATTTGGCCAGCCCTTTATGGGAGGACAGGGATAAGGCGGATATCTTGAAAAAAACCGCGGCTGTCCTGAAATTGAATGAAGAAACGGAAAAATGTTTGGAGATTATTGTCGAAAACCGGAGGAGCTGTGATTTACCCGCCATTTTGAGCGATTTTGCCGATTTTTATTATGACCGTAAAGGGATTGCAAAGGTTGAGGTTGAAACGGCCAGAGCTCTGTCGCCGTCTCAGGATAAACGCTTGCAGGCGGTTTTGAAGAAAATTTTGATTCAGCCGGTAAAGGTGGAATATTGTATTAATTCCGCCGTCTTGGGAGGGCTGCGCGTCAGATATGGCTCAAAAATGTTTGACGATACTCTATCAACAAAACTGAACTATTTGGAACAAGTGATGAAAGGTAAGTAGAAATGTCTGTATCAGCCAGCGAAATATCTTCAATTATCAGAGATAAAATTGCCCGATCGGACGCCAAAATAGATGTGGCTCAGGTGGGTAGAGTCTTATCCGTCGGTGATGGTGTGGCACGAGTCTACGGGCTGGATGAAGTGCAAGCCGGTGAGCTGGTTGAGTTTGCCAGCGGGGTGAAAGGAATGGCTCTGAATTTGGAAGAGGATAATGTCGGTGTGGTTATCTTTGGGTCTGACCAGGATATTAGGGAAGGCGACATTGTCAAAAGAACCGAATCCATCGTAAGTGTTCCGGTCGGTAAGGAGTTGCTGGGACGCGTGGTTAATGCTTTGGGCGAGCCAATTGACGGCTTAGGAGCTATTAAAGCCAAAGAATTTAGCCGCTCGGATATTAAAGCGCCGGGAATTATTGCTAGACGTTCGGTGCATGAGCCAGTGCAGACCGGAATTAAGATGATTGATTCACTGATTCCCATTGGTCGCGGTCAACGCGAGTTGATCATAGGTGATCGTCAAACCGGCAAGACGGCAATCATTCTCGATACGATCATTAATCAGAAAAAAGTTAATGATGCGGCTAAGAATGACAAGGATAAGTTATTTTGTATTTATGTTGCCGTCGGACAAAAGCGCTCAACGGTGGCGCAAGTGGTAAAGACTTTGAAAGATTATGGCGCTTTGGATTATACTATTGTTGTCGCGGCGACAGCTTCTGATGCGGCACCGATGCAGTATATTGCCCCTTATTCTGGGTGTGCGATGGGCGAATATTTTCGTGATAATGGTATGCATGCCGTTATCTTTTATGATGATTTGTCCAAACAGGCAACAGCCTACAGGCAGATGTCTTTGTTGTTGCGCCGCCCGCCAGGACGTGAGGCTTATCCGGGGGATGTCTTTTATCTGCACTCACGTTTGTTGGAGCGCGCGGCAAAGATGAGTGATGCCGAAGGGGCCGGCTCATTGACGGCTTTGCCGGTAATTGAGACGCAAGCCGGTGATGTGTCGGCGTATATTCCGACGAACGTCATCTCAATTACCGATGGTCAAATATTCTTGGAAACTTCGTTGTTTTATCAAGGTGTTCGTCCCGCCGTTAATGTCGGTATTTCGGTTTCGCGTGTTGGTTCTGCAGCACAAATTAAGGCAATGAAGCAGGTTTCCGGTTCTATGAAACTTGATTTGGCACAGTTTCGCGAGATGGCGGCTTTTTCGCAGTTTGCATCGGATTTGGATCAATCAACCAAAAATCTTTTGGCTCGGGGTGCTAGGCTGACAGAAATGTTGAAACAGCCGCAATATCAGCCGATGCCGGTTGAAGAAGAGGTCGTTTCTATTTTTGCCGGTGTTAAGGGCTTTTTGGATGCTGTGGAAGTATCTCAGGTTCGTGCATTTGAACAAGAAGCGTTGCGGGATTTGCGCAGTAATCATGCGGATCTGCTTAAAGAAATTGCCGAACAGAAAGTTATTTCGGAAGAAACGGAGACAAAACTGATGGATTTCTACCAGAAATTTCAGAAGCGGTTTTGCGAAACAGCCGGTAGGGCTGCATAGGATAACAGACAATGGCCGGTTTGAAAGAATTAAGAACCCGTATTGAGAGCATTAAGTCGACGCAGAAAATTACGTCGGCGATGAAAATGGTTGCGGCCGCCCGTTTGCGGCGGTCGCAGGATATGCTGGCAAAAGCTCAAAACTATAACGACAGCGTGTCCGTTATTGCGGGGCGTTTGTATAAGGATCTTAAGGAAGAGAGTCGGAATGGCAAAGAGTTTAGTTATCCGCCGATTATGCAACCCAAGGCAGAGGTAAAAAATTATTTGTTGATTGTTTTTTCTTCGGATCGAGGTTTGTGCGGCAGTTATAATAGTTATGTTTTGAGGGAGACTATCCGCCGGATTGATGAATTGCGGCATGAAGGTAAAAATGTGAAAGTCCTTTGTGTGGGCAAAAAAGTTGGAGATACTTTGCGCGGCCGTCGTCCGGAGATCATATCCGAAATTATGAGCGGTGTCGGAGCAAAAGGTGCGAAATATAAGGAAATTGAGCATTTGATTGAACCGGTGCTGGCCGCTTATATGCTTGATGAAATTGATGCTTGCGAAGTTATTTATACGCATTTTGAATCGGCTATTAATCGAGAAGTGCGGCGGCGGCAGTTTTTGCCTTTTGAACCAGATGTTGATTTGTCTGATCCGCGTTATGATGACAAAATTGACAATGCTTTTTTTGGATATGACGCGCCTAAAGATAAGGTATTTAATGATGTTATCTTTATGTTGGCGATGGCTGATATGTTTGCCATGTTTTTGAGTGCTCAGGCCAGTGAACATGGTGCCAGAATGACCTCAATGGATAATGCTACCCGTAATGCGAATGATATGGTTTCCAGATTAACATTGAGGTATAACCGCTTGAGGCAGGGAGCAATTACGACAGAATTGATTGAAATTATTTCGGGTGCCGAGGCTTTGTAGTTTGTATTTTGGGAAAAGATGTAGGAGAGTTTGTGATGGCTAAAGAAACTGTTAAAAAAGTGACGAAGAAGAAAACCGTTTCCAATGAGGGGACGCAGAGAGCCGTTCGTCAGGTGAAGGAAGAGGCCGTACGAGATGCGGCTCAAACCGAAAAGAATATTGCCAAAGAACGAGGAACTGGAAAGCTTGGGCATATCAGCCAAATTACGGGAGCGGTTGTTGATGTTAAGTTTGACAGTGTTAATGATTTGCCACCGATTTTAACGGCTTTGGCCTGCGATAATAACGGACGTAATTTGATTTTAGAAGTGGCTCAGCAGTTGGGTGAAGGTGTTGTTCGGTGTATAGCCATGGATGCAACTGATGGTTTGGTTAGAGGGCAGGAAGTCTATAATACCAATGAGCCAATTCGCGTTCCTGTTGGACCAGAAATGTTGGGCCGCATTATTAATGTTATCGGCGAGCCGGTGGATGGTCGCGGCGAGATAAAAGCCAAACATTATTATCCAATTCATCGTCCGGCACCGGCTTTTGTTGATCAATCAACGGAAACGGAAGTTTTGACAACCGGAATTAAGGTTATTGATTTGCTTGAACCCTATGCTAAGGGGGGTAAGATTGGTTTGTTTGGCGGTGCCGGCGTCGGCAAAACAGTGCTGATTATGGAGCTGATTAACAATATTGCCAAAGGTCATGGCGGCTATTCGGTGTTTGCCGGTGTGGGCGAAAGAACCCGTGAAGGTAATGACCTCTATAACGAAATGATTGAATCCGGCGTTATTGATCTTAAAGGCGATAAATCTAAGACTGTGTTGGTTTATGGGCAAATGAACGAACCTCCAGGAGCCCGTGCCCGTGTTGCTTTAACCGGATTAAGCCAAGCTGAGTATTTCCGTGATGAGGCGCATCAAGATGTGTTGTTCTTCGTTGATAACATATTCCGCTTTACTCAGGCCGGTTCCGAGGTTTCGGCTTTGTTGGGACGTATTCCGTCGGCGGTTGGTTATCAGCCGACTTTGGGGACGGATATGGGTGCGATGCAAGAGCGTATTACCTCGACCAAGAACGGTTCTATTACTTCGGTGCAGGCGGTGTATGTGCCGGCTGATGATTTGACCGATCCGGCGCCGGCTACGACATTTGCTCACTTGGATGCCACAACCGTGTTATCGCGTTCGATTGCCGAATTGGGTATTTATCCGGCAGTTGATCCCTTGGATTCAACCAGCCGTATTTTGGATCCGTCGGTGGTTGGGGAAGAACATTATAAAGTGGCGCGCGGTGTGCAAGAGGTCTTGCAAAAATATAAGTCCTTGCAAGATATTATTGCTATTTTGGGTATGGATGAGTTGTCGGATGAAGACAGGCTTACGGTAGCCAGAGCCCGCAAGATTCAGCGCTTTTTGTCACAGCCTTTTCATGTCGCGGAGGTGTTTACGGGTACGCCTGGGGTGTTTGTTAAACTGGAAGATACCATCAAAGGCTTTAAGGGAATTTTGGAAGGAAAATATGATGATATTCCGGAACAAGCCTTTTATATGGTCGGCACAATAGAAGATGTCCTGAAAAAAGCCGAAGGCATGAAAGACAAGGCTGTTTAAAATATAAGGATTTGTCTGATGGAAAAAAAGCTGCATTTGACGATAGTTGTTCCGAGCAAAATCTATCTGGAGGAAGAAGTTGCCAGTGTTATTTTGCCGGCTGTTAGGGCTGATGTTAATATTTTGTCGGACAGGGCACCCAGTGTGTTTATTTTGGATTTTGGGGTTGTGCAGATTCTTGATACCAGCGGATTGGCAAAGGCTAAATATTTTGTCCGGTCAGGCGTTGCGGAAATTGCCCGAAATCTGTGTAAGGTAATGGTGCAAGATATTGTTCCTGTTGATAGTATTAAGCCTTATGATGCCAAGCGTAAGGTCGAGGCAGCGGTTGATGAACAGGAGCGTTTGTTTTATCAGATGATACTTGATTATCAGCGCGGTGTTCGCCGCCGCTATTTGCGGACGTTGAAGTTGTTTTCCGACAAATCCGGACAATTAAAAACTCATGAGGAAATTGTCGAGGAGGTTCGGGAAGAAATGGCCGAAGCGGAACAGCACGCACCGATAGGAAAATCGGCAGAAGAAAAGGAGGAAGCGTAGATGTTTTTGGAAGCAGGGCTTTTGACCAGACGTTCAGTGCGTCAGTTTGAGGCGGGGCGAAAAATTCCGCACAGCGATATTGAGGATCTACTGAAGATTGCTATGTATGCGCCGTCGGGCTGTAATCGGCAGCCGTGGGAGTTTGTGGTGGTTGAAGATGAAAAAGTTAAAGAAAAAATTACTGAAATTCATCCTCATGCGTCGTTTTTGAAAGATGCTTCGGCAGCGATTGTGGTTTGCGGGGATACCAATCAAGAATTGGATGAGAATTTTTGGGTGGTTGATACTTCGGCTGCGGTTGAAAATCTTTTGCTGGCTATTCACGGTAAAGGACTGGGCGGCTGTTGGTGTGCGATTTATCCTTATGAGGATAGAATGAAGGCGTTTCAAAACTTGCTTGGACTGCCTGAAAATGTCAAACCCAATGCTTTGGTGGTTGTCGGGTATCCGGTCAAAACGCCGCCGCAGCCGAAAGACCGGTTTAAGCCGGAAAAGATTCATTATAATAAATGGTAAAAATAAAACCTCTCCCGAACGGAGAGGTTTTATTTGGTAATCCGCGTATTTAAATTTGGACCAAACCGCGGAGAAGCGCATACAGCGCTGCCAGGGCAATAATAATCAGGATAACGGCAAAAGCACATTCCCGATGCGAGAATATCCGTTGTTCGGGGGCATTTTCACGTCGAGCCCAGATGTATACGGGAATCCCCAAGGCTATGATGATAACGGCCAGCATCAGGTATTTAAGTCCGGCGGCATAAATCAGCCACAGGGCGTAGCCGGCGCCCAGAATGGCGGTAAACAATGCACCGGACCGTTTATAAATCGGATTGTTCGGAAATTCGCCGTCTTCGCAGAGTTTCCACAAATAAGCACAGGAAGCGAAGTAGGCCGGCAGGACCATGACGCTGGTGATAGACAACATGGTGTTCCAAGCATTGTTGGAGAAATAAACCAACAACAAGAACAGCTGCATGGCAACGGATGTTACCACCAAAGACACCGACGGAGCCTCGTTTTTGTTTTCTTTGGCAAAGGCCTTGGGAAAAGTGCCGTCTTGAGCCGCGGCCTGCGGAATCTGCGCCGTAACCATGGTCCAGGCCAGCCAGCTGGTCAATACCGAGATAACTAGGCCGATGTTCATTACCCAAGCGCCCCATGAGCCGACGGCTTTTTCCAGAATACCGGCGGTTGACGGGTTGGCCACAGCAGCAAGTTCAGTCTGAGACATATAGCCGAAGGGCAGCAGCGACAACAGCAGATAAATGGCCAGACAGCTCAAAAAGCCCAAAATGGTTGCCGGTCCGATATCCGATGCTGATTTGGCGCGATTGGACATGACAACGGCACCTTCAATACCGATGAAGGCCCAAAGGGTAACCAGCATGGTGCTTTTGATTTGGGTGCTTAAATCGCCGAGTTTGGCTTTTGTAGCAATAGCTTCGCCCCAGAAATCAAAATCAAATTTGTCGAGTTGGAACAAAAAGGCCATGATGATAATAAACAAAACCAAAGGGACAATTTTAATAACAGTACCGATACTGTTGACGATACTGGCTTGACGGACGCCTTTTAAGACCAAAAAGTTAAAGCACCAGATGATTATGGAGCCGCCAATGATTGAAAGAAGGTTGTTGCCGCCGGCAAAATGGGGCGGAAAAAAGTAGTTGAGAGCGTCCATGGTGATGACGGCATAGCCGACATTGCCACAGACCTGACACAACCAGTAAGACCATCCGATAGTGAATCCTGCGTAGGATCCGAATCCGGCGCGGCTGTAAGAGTAAATACCAGTGGTCAAATCAGGTCGGGCCATGGATAAAATGGAAAAAGTACGGGCGATAAAATAAATGCCGATGCCGGTAATAATCCAAGCTAACAAAACAGCACCGGCTGAGGCGCCGGAAGCCATATTTTGGGGAAGGGAATAAATGCCGCCGCCAAGCATTGAGCTGACGACAATGGCTGCTAAAGCCAAAATGCCTAAGCCGTTTGGATTAGCTGCGGTTGTTTTTGTTTGTTTCATGTTAGGATTTCCTTAAATTAAAAATATCTCGGAGCTTAGGAATGTTCCGAGATATGAATTATTGAGCCGATTAGATTTCAGCCGCCGGCGCGTGCTCAAAGTTCAAAAAGCCCATGGCGGTCAGGCTGTAGCCAAATTGTTGTTTGATGTTGACATAATTGTGCCACATTTGAAAATCGGAGTGTTTGTCAACACCGCGAATTTCAAGCTCGTGCTTTAATGATTTGTTGAGCCACATTTCGGCGTGTCCTTTGGCGATTTCGTCATCAATAAAAGTATCAAAGTATTCAACATATTCTGCAGCCCAGCCGCCGATAAGCTCGCCGTTTTTATCACGTCCCCAACAAACGCCTAAACCGGTCGCTATAGCTTTGTGCTCATCACGATTGGCTCCGTTTCCGGCCATAATAACTTCAAGAACTGCGCCATGTTTAAATTGTTTGATGATTCTGTCATCCAAAGGGACTATTTTGCCAAAAAGTTCTTTAGGCAGGACGGAAGTATAGGGGACGATGTTAAAATTTTCGATTTTGGCCTGCATCAAAGCCGAATCATAGCAAAATGTTTCAAAAGGTTGGGGTGGAATGCCATCGTCTGCCTGACCGGCACCACCGGTGATAAAAGCAAAAGTCGGATAACGAACGCCTTCAGTCATTATAAGATCTCCTTGTTAAGTGTTAAAGATAAAAAACAGCTTTGATCGTTAAGCTGGTTTAATACTTAAGCGTTGTTGAAAATCTTTCAATGAAAGGCATAAAATTAAGACCCTATCTAAAAGAATAGGGCCTTAAACAAAATATCTGGAAAATTTTATATTTCGCCAATATAAATACCTAAGTCCTTGGCTGCCTTGACATATTTACCCTGAGTATTGACCAGAGTTGTACCGGCTTTAACAACGTCCGGCAAATTGACGGCCGAAACCTCACCGTTTTTCCAGACAACCATTTTATTGTCCTCGCCTTTGTCAAGCAATTCAATGGCTTTGGCACCAAATAGTGCTGCCAGCAAGCGATCAAAAGCGACAGGAACTCCCGAACGCTGTAAGTGACCGAGGGTGGTGACTCTAAACTGAAATTCATTATAGCGTTTGCTTATTTCATCGCATAAATATTGCCCGATACCACCATAAATCATCTCTCCGACCATGTTTTTGGTACTGGTAACCGCTGTGCCGTTTTCGGTTTTTAATCCTTCCGAAACGACGATAACGGCATGGTTGCGGCCGCGAGCCTTAATTTCTTTCAGTTTATTGATGATGCCGTTCAGGCTGTAAGGAATTTCCGGAATTAAACATACGTCGGCACTGCCGGCCAGAGCAGCATGCAAAGCCAGATGACCAGCATCGCGTCCCATAACTTCGACGATCATGGCACGATTATGAGAACGAGCCGTCAGCTCTAAACTGTCAACCGCCGTGGTGCAGTATTGGACAGCGGTTTGAAAGCCAACGGAAAATTCGGTAATGGGCGTATCATTGTCAATGGTTTTAGGAATGCCGACAATTTTGACCAGAGAATTTTTGCACATATTTGACACAATGTTCATGCTGCCGTCGCCACCGATAACGACAATAGCGTCAAGTCCGAGTTCTTTGACGCCGACGGCAAAGCGGTTTGATACTTCTTCCAAGGATTCTACCCGCATGCCTTTGTTTAATGAGCCGAGATATGATCCGCTGAGCCGCGGCCACGGAGAATCGGAAAAGTTTTTGACGGTTAAGACCTCGTAGCGGTGCGGCTTTTCTGTGATACCTTCAGTTCCGTCATTAATGCCATATACCTCCCAGCCTTTTTTGCTTGCTGCTGCAACAACCGCACTGATGACCGCGTTTAGACCAGCACAGTCACCGCCTGAGGTTAAAACACCTATTCTTTTTATTTTTTCCATTCTTTTAAGACTCCGTTTAAATATTGCAAATTGAATCGTTTTGGTGTATACTAATACAGATTTAAGAGATTTTTTCCAGAAAAAAATACAATTTAATCAGATTTATATCGAAAGGACGTTAATTTAATGTTAAATCAAAACCCGAATGCCCGTTTGTTGCAGCAGCTTTGTGAGTTGAAGCTTGAAGAACGCAGGGTTCGTTCGGATATCCGGCATTTGGTTAAAAATAACCGGACGATTGATTTCTTTAAAGCCAAGCAGCTCAGCAGTTTGAAGTTGGGTGTTAAGCAGAAAATTAAAGCTGTTGAAGCTCGAATTACCCCAAACATTATTGCTTGAGGGTTTGTTTCGGCGTGTTTTGAGGTTTGTTTTAAGCACGCCGAAAGTTTTTTGATCTTGGAATAAACGCGATGCATGATATTTGGAACCCTTGGCACGGATGTGTTAAAAAAAGTGAGGGGTGTCGGCATTGTTATATGTATTTTCTTGATAAACAGCGCCAGATGAATGGGTCAGATGTTTTCCGTGTTAAGAACAAGTTTGACTATCCGCTGCAAAAAAATAAAAATGGCACTTATAAAATTAAAAGCGGCGAGCACTTGCGCGTTTGTATGACATCAGATTTCTTTTTGGCCGAGGCAGATAAATGGCGGCCTGAGGCTTGGAAAATAATGAAACAGCGGCCGGATGTGGTCTTTTATCTTTTGACTAAGCGGCCGGAAAGAGTAAAGGGCTGTTTGCCACCGGATTGGGGCGAAGGCTGGGAAAATATATTTTTTAATGTTACCTGCGAAAATCAACAGGCTGTCAATGAGAGAATCCCGTTGCTTTTGGAGTTACCTTTTCGACATAAAGGCGTTATGGTGGCGCCTTTTATCGGATTGGTTAGCATTGCCAAATATTTGTCGTCAGGACAAATTGAACAAGTCGTTGCCGGTGGCGAGAATTATGATGGTGCACGCCCGTTAGAATATGACTGGGTTAAAAAGCTGTATGATGAATGCCGAAATGCTGATGTGACCTTTTGTTTTATTGAAACAGGGACTGTCTTTATCAAAGACGGCAAAACTTATCGGCTACCGGATAAGAGGCGACAAAGCGAGCAAGCATATCGCTCGGGGTTGCAATATCAGGGAAAAAAGATTGATTTTAAACTAAAAAAAGCCGAGCAGGCAGAACTGTTCGGCGATAATGTTTATAAACCACTTTTCAAACCGCGCTGCAATATCTGCGGTAGCCGTTTGATATGCAATGGTTGCAGCAGTTGCAGCCGGTGTGATGAATATTAGTTTTCTAGCCCCAATAAGCGGTATTTTACTCTGACATCCATATCTTTTGCATAGGCATTGATTAGTTCGGATGCCGTATTTTGCTCCATATCCTGACGCATTTGCTGGTTAAGAGATTCAAGCTGCCGTTTGTTCTCGGTATAAGCACGTTTGATAACTTTAAGAGGGGATATGATCGTTGTTATACCACCGGAGGAAAGCAGGCGGTAGCCGTTGATAGGTGTCTGAAAAGCTTCGGCCAGTTGCGCGGGATTCAGACGCGCAAAGCTTTCGTCTTTTTTCAGGGGCTGGGTTTGGGTCAGTTTTAGGCTGAAACGATTGGCAATATCGGTCAGCTTTTCACCACTGTCAAGATCCGCAACAACGTCGTTGATAATTTCTTGAGCTATGGCTGATTTTTCATTTTCAGTCCAAATTTTGATGATGTCAGGACGAACTTCATCCAAATCTTTTATATGGGCGTCTTTGATGTGTTTGACGGAAGCCAGAACAAAGCCGTCTTCGGTTTCAATGGTTTGAGTTATTTCATTTTCGTTGTAAGAAAATGCTGCGTCAATAAAGTCTGATGCAGAAACGAGGTCGGCATAATTTTTGTTGTCCAGTTTTGTATAGCTACCATCTTCTTTTAGATCTTTAACGGAAAAAATTTTGACGTTGTATTTTTCAGCAATGGCTTTTAAGTCAGCTCCGGCGCCGATTTGATCTTCAATATTGTTCATTATTTCCAGCGCCTGTTCATAGGCCTGCTCTTGTTGCAGTAAATTGATTATCTTGCTACGGACGCTGTTTAAGGGGGTTTCTTTTTTAGGCGTAATTTGGGTGATTTTCAGGATGTGCCAGCCAAACTCTGATTGCAACGGTCCTTTGATGTCGTTCAATTTGGCATCAAAAACGTCGGTAGATAATTCGGGCAAGAGCGAATCGGCTGAGACTTCGCCCAAATTAGTGGTTTCTTTGTCTTGATGGGCTTTTTCGGCAGCTACCTGATAAAAATCACGACCACTTTGCAACAGCTTAAAAGCTTCATCTGCCGAGGCTTTGTCATCAAAGACCATTTGCAGAAGATTGCGTCTTTCTGGAACAACATAGTCTGTTATATTTTGCTGGTAAAAAGCCTCTATATCTTCATCAGATGGTGTAAAACCGTTGGTCAAGTTATTGATTTTTAATTCAATAAAATCTATATCGCGGCTTTCGGGCTCTTCAAATTGAGGAGCAAAATCTTCATAATATTGTTCAATTTCCTCTGCGGAGATGTCTCGGTCAACTTTCATATCGGCCGGATTTATTGAAATATAGGCAAAAACTTTGCGTTGGTTTTCGATTTGGGCTATATAATCGTCCATAAATTTTGGGAATACGAGTCCTTCAACCGGAGAAGAAACCAGATGCCGGCTCAAAATATTTTGTTTTAATTCGTCAATATATTCTTGTTCGTTCATGTCAAAAAAGGAAAGCTGCCGCCGCAAAAGCTCTGGACTGAAGCGACCAGAAGCGTCCATGAATTCCGGCTGAGAAGAGATAATCTGCCTAATGAGGTCATCGGAAATACTGACGTTTTCTTTTTGGGCTTCACGCGCAATGATCATATTGGTCAGATTCTGTTTAACCAGGCCGCTTAAAACATTTTTGCGCATTTCGTCGTCAATGGTTATCGCATCGCCAAACATGTTTTGGGTTTTGCGAATGTTTTCCTGTAATTTGATATTCATTTCATCTTGCAGAATTTCCAGATTGTCAACTTTGATGACGGCGCGGTTTTTGCCGGCAGAACTGACATAGCCGGAAATGCCAAACAAAGACATAAAGCTTAGGGCGGTTAGAGCCAAAATGGCTTTGGTCAGCCAAGAGTTTTGGTATTTTCTGATTTTGCTTATCATTTTATTTTTATCCTTAACATGCAAAGATTCTTATAATTGCCGCTAATTATAATCTTTTTATTATTTTATACAACTGTTCAAATATTGGTGTTGAAAAGTTTTT